>CAYFVF010000063.1:0-8648 GCA_964346335.1 uncultured Hyphomicrobiaceae bacterium | reverse complement strand
CAACAAGACTTAACGCAAAACCAATCTCTTGCTTAACCTCCTTTGAGAAGTGGCGCAGCTTCTTTAAGCTGTCGCCAATCCAGATCAACTATTTCATTTAATCCCTCATTACGTATGTAGAAGCTTGTTGATTTCATAAGTCCCCCGATCATCCTTTGTCTCCACTCGGTGGTTGCAGTGACTTGTTACGTGTGGTTTTTGATTATGCCGCAGGTCGCATATGCCAGTTTGGGAATATTTGGTGGCGAGGTCAAGCGGAGCCTGCAGGCATCCACATTGGCCGATCCGTCGGGCGAGGCCGGAACTCTTCTACTCGGCTGGACGTGGGGGCGCGCGGGTCTTATAGCTGTGGCGAAGCAGCCGGCACGGGCCAGAGCGCTCTTCACTTGCCGCCGCCCGTGACGCCGCAGCATTCACCGACACAGATGGACATCCGGGGGCAAAGCCGTGTTCGATCCCAAATGGATTCGCGATAATCCCGAAGACTTCGATGCGGGGCTGGCGAAACGCGGGCTGGAGCCGCAATCCGCGCAAGTTATCGCGCTCGATGATGACCGGCGCAGTATCGCGACGCGGTTGCAGGAGGCGCAGACCCGGCGCAACGCCGTGTCCAAGGAGATCGGCAAGGCCAAGGCGAGCGGCGACGAGGACCACGCCAAGGCGCTGATGGACGAGGTTGCCAGCCTGAAGTCCGCGCTACATGAAGGCGAGGAAGAACTGCGCCAGGCCGAGGCCGCACTGCGCGACGCGCTCGCCGCGATCCCGAATCTGCCGCTGGACGACGTGCCCGAAGGCGCGGACGAGAACGACAACCTGCTCACGCGCGACTGGGGCGAGAAGCCCGAACTCGGCTTCACCCCGCGCGAGCATTTCGACATCGGCGAGGGCCTCGGCCAGATGGATTTCGAGACGGCGGCGAAGCTGTCCGGCTCGCGCTTCGCGGTTCTGCGGCGTGATCTGGCGCGCATGGAGCGCGCGCTTGCCGCCTTCATGCTGGACCTGCACACCGGCGAGTTCGGCTACACCGAGGTGCTGCCGCCCTCGCTTGTGCGCGACGACGCGATGTTCGGCACCGGGCAGCTTCCGAAATTCGCCGAGGACCTGTTCCACACCGAAGACGGCTATTGGCTGATCCCCACCGCCGAAGTGTCGCTCACCAACCTCGTGCGCGACGACACCCTCTCCGCGGACGACCTGCCGCTGCGCTTCACCGCCTGGACGCCGTGCTTCCGCGCGGAGGCCGGCGCGGCTGGCAAGGACACGCGCGGGCTGATCCGCCAGCACCAGTTCTCCAAGGTCGAGCTGGTGTCGATCACGACGCCCGAGCGCTCGCTCGATGAGCTTGAGCGCATGACCGCCTGCGCGGAAGAGGTGCTCAAGCGGCTCGGCCTGCCCTACCGCGTGATGACGCTGTGCACAGGCGACATGGGCTTTGCCGCGCGCAAGACCTATGACATCGAGGTCTGGCTGCCGGGGCAAGACCGCTACCGCGAAATATCCTCCTGTTCGGTCTGCGGGGATTTCCAGGCGCGGCGCATGAACGCGCGTTACCGAACGGCTGAGAAAGACCTGCAATTCGTCCACACGCTGAACGGGTCCGGCCTCGCCGTCGGACGCACGATGGTCGCCATCCTGGAGAATTATCAGGAAGAAGACGGCTCGGTGCGTGTGCCCGAGGCGCTGCGCCCCTATATGAACGGTCTGGACAAGATCAAAACGCGGTAACGCGGGGGCGCGCAGACGAGCCAATGCGGATTTTGCTGACCAACGATGACGGCGTGGAAGCGCCGGGCCTTGATGCCTTGCTGGCGATCGCGAGCGAGCTGAGCGACGATGTATGGGTGGTCGCCCCGGAAACCGACCAGAGCGGCGCGGCCCATTCGCTGACCCTGCACGAGCCGATGCGCTTGCGCCAGCTCAAGGAGCGCACCTATGCGGTGAAGGGGACGCCGACGGATTGTATCATCATGGGCGTGCGTTTTCTGCTCACGGATCAGCGCCCGGACCTGATCCTGTCGGGCGTCAATTCCGGCCACAACATCGCCGACGACGTGACATACAGCGGTACGATCGCGGGCGCCATCGAGGGCACATTGCTCGGCGTCCCCTCGATCGCCCTGAGCCTGTCGATGAACTACAGCGACAAGGGTGCGGCGCGCTGGGACACGCCGATGAAGCTGGGGCCGGGGCTTGTGCGCCGGCTGCTGGAGATCGGCTGGCCCAAGGGCGTGCTGATGAACGTCAACTTCCCCGACCGCGATCCCGAGGACGTGGGCGATACTGTCGTCACCGATCAGGGCAAGCGCGACGCCGACTTCCTCCAGATCGAGGACCGCATGGACACGCGCGGCAACCCGTATTACTGGCTCGGCTTCAAGGAGCGCCTGTCGCCGCCTGGCAGCGGCACGGATTTACGTGCGCTGCAACTTGGCCATATCTCCGTGACACCGCTTAACGTCAACATGACCGATCAGCCGACGGCGGACCGCTTGCGCGCCGCGTTGCGCGACGGCGACGAGGTATGATCGGCGCGCGGCCGGAGACAGCGCTTTGAGCGACGCCCTGACCCGGATGGAGCTGGTTCTGCATCTGCGCCGGCGCGGCATCACGGATGTTCGCGTGTTGAACGCGTTCGAGAAAGTGCCACGCGAGATGTTCGTACCGGCGGATTTCGCCGAGGACGCCTATGGCGATACCGCCCTGCCAATCGCGTGCGGCCAGACCATCTCGCAGCCCTTCGTGGTTGCCTTCATGACGGAAAAGCTCGGCCCGGATCCGGACCGCGCGGTGCTGGAAATCGGTACCGGGTCGGGATACCAGACCGCCATCCTCGCGCATCTGTTCCGCGAGGTGTTCACGCTGGAATACCACGAGCCGCTGCTGCGCACGGCTGAAGCGCGGTTCCGCGCTCTGGGCCTTACGAACATCACCGGCATGGTCGGCGATGGCTGGCATGGCTGGCCCGACGGCGGCGAGTGCGAACGCATCATCGTCACGGCCGCCGCGCCGGAGGTGCCATCTCCGCTGCTCGCACAACTCGCCGAGGGCGGGCGCATGATCATCCCGCTTGAGACCGACGACGGGCAATACCTGTGCGACGTCACCAAGAAGCAAGGCGCCGCCGAGATCAAGCCGCTGCTGCCGGTGAAGTTCGTGCCACTGTTGCGTGACGGCACGCCAGACACATGACACGCAAAACTGTTTGAAAATCTGCCCGGTATTTAAGCCGGCCTTAACCAATCGCCGCTTTACTGCGCTGAAGCACGGAGTGAGTGGTGATGAGTCGTTTCCCGGTTCTCTCAGGTTGGCGTTTTGCGTGGTCTCGCCGCGAGTGGGTGTCACAGCGGCCGTTGCGCCCGGCGCTTTCGCTGACATGCGTGGCGGCGCTGTCGCTGGCGGCTGCAGGGTGCAGCCAGGAGGTGCAGCGGTTCGACTATGGCGCGCCGGTCGATCGATCGGCTCAGGTCGAGAGCACCGGCAAACCGTACAGCGACGGCGATTACGCATCGTGGCGCAACTACGAAAACCGCGATTTGCAAATCCGCCAGGCGCAGTTGAGCGCTGATCCCGTCACGCGCAGCTTGCCCGATGATGGTGGCGACGACTCGCTGCGCGCGGACGCCGACACTGATCGCAGCCAACTGACCCCGCTTTATGATTCGCGTCGTGTCCCGCCCCAGCGCGATACGCATGTCGTGCGCTCCGGCGACACGCTTTACAGCATTGCGCGGCGTTACGATGTCGATGTCGGCCGGCTTGCACGCACGAACCGGTTGAGCGATCCCGGGTTGATCCGGGTCGGCGACCGGCTGCGCATTCCCGCGCCGGGGGAGCCGCGCTGGGCCGAAGCACCGCGGAGCCGTGTTGATGACGCTCGTCGCGCGCCGCGCCGGGAGCGTCGTGAAGCCCGCCGTGCGCCGCGCCGCGAGCCGCGTCAAGCGCGCGACCGCGCACCCCGGTACGCGGAGGATCAACTGTATATCGACCCGTTATTGCGGGACCGCGACAGCCATGAACGCCGCCCCCGCCGCAGTGCTGAACGCCGCACACGCGAACGCGACACGCGCAAGGCCCGCCGCGCGGAGCGCCAGCCGGTGCGCCGTGCCGAGCGCGAGACACGCGAACCCCGCCGTGCCGAGCGCCAGCCCGCGCCACGCCAGCAGGTGGCGCGCCGCACAGCACCGCCGCCCGCGCCCGCCCAGCGTCCGCAGCCGCGTACCCGCACAGTGCGCGCCGACGTTCCCCAAAACGTGCCAATGGTACGCCGCGAAGCGCCCAAACGCGCGGCTGAAAAACGGACCCGCTCGGCTGACTGCAGCGACCTGATGAAAAATCCGCCAGCGCGCAGCGGCGCAAACTTCCGCCGTCCCGTGAACGGTCTGATCACCTCGCATTTCGGCCAGAAGGCCAACGGCGAGCGCAACGACGGCATCAACATATCCGTGCCGCGCGGGACGCCCGTCAAGGCCGCGGAAAACGGCGTGGTGGTCTATGCCGGCAACGAGTTGAGCGGGCTCGGCAAGCTGGTACTGGTGCGCCATGCGGATGGCTGGGTATCGGCCTATGCCCACAACAACGAACTCCTGGTCGACCGTTGCGACACGGTCGAGCGCGGCCAGCAGATCGCGCGCGCGGGCGTGTCGGGCAATGTCACGAAACCGCAGCTTCACTTCGAGTTGCGCAAGAATGCCCGGCCGGTCGATCCGGAGCAGCACCTCGCGGGCACGTCGTGAGCGTTAGGGCGCGATCCGAAAAAGCCTGTCCCGGACATGATCCGGGATGGGAACCGGTTTTCGGATAACATGCGCGTCAAAACAAAGAATGAGAGCGACGTTTCCGTTCAGTCAGAACAAAAATCGCTCTAGTTGTTCCGCGAGATTGAAAACCCGACGGCATCGAGCAGCGCAGACTTGATCGGCCCATCGGCGAACGCATCGAGCGCGCGGGTCGCCTGTTCGCCGTGCACCAGGGCGCGCTCCATGGCCCGCTCCAACGCGTTGTGGCGCGCGATCAGGGTCATGGCGGTCTCCAGATCGCCGTCGCGGGTCTCACCTTCCTCGATGGTGCGCCGCCAGAAGGCGCGCTCCTCCGGCGTCCCGTCCGCGTGGGCGATGATGACCGGCAGCGTCACCTTGCCTTCGGAGAAATCGTCGCCGACATTCTTGCCCAGCCGGGCGCGCTCGCCGGAGTAATCCAGCACATCGTCCATAAGCTGGAACGCCAGCCCCAGATGCAGGCCAAAGTCGCTCAAAGCCCTGGCTTCCGACTCCGGCCGCTCGGCGATAACCGCGCCGACCTCCGCGGCCGCCGCGAACAGCGCCGCCGTCTTTGCGTTGATGACCGCGCGATAGGTCTCCTCGGTCGTCTCAAGGTTCTTCGCGGCGGCAAGCTGCATCACCTCGCCCTCCGCGATCACGGCGGCGGCGTTTGACAGCACGCGCAGCGCGCCAAGCGAGCCGACCTCGACCATCATCTTGAACGCCTGTCCGAGCAGGTAATCGCCGACGAGCACGCTCGCCTCGTTCCCCCACAGCAGACGCGCGGTCTTCTTGCCGCGGCGCATCGCGCTTTCGTCCACCACGTCGTCGTGCAGGAGCGTTGCGGTGTGCATGAACTCAACGCTGGCCGCGAGGGTGACATGGCCGTCGCCGTCATAGCCGCACAGCTTGGAAGCCGCGATGGTGAGCATCGGACGCAAGCGTTTACCACCCGAATCGATCAGGTGCTGGGCCAATTCGGGGATTAGCTCGACATCGGAATGGGCCTTGTCGAGGATGATGCGATTGACGCGCGCCATATCCTGATCGACAAGATGGTGCAAGGCGTCGATATCCTGGCCTTGCGTGTCTGTTTTCGGGAGCGGAACGATCGGGCCCACGTCAGCGGTCCTCCTTGGTGCGCGACAAAGCGCTTGCCTTATAAATGTCGCGGCGTTGCTCGGGTCAAGACGCAGCCTCGGTTATATCGTCGCAAGCTTAAGATGCACCAACGCTTCTACCACGTCATCCCCAAAGCCTGGAATACGAGCGTCTTAATGAAAACCCTGCTGCAAACCAATGATGCCGTGCTCATTTCTTTTGTCGAATCGCTCCTGCGCGAAGCAAATATCGAGCACGCCGTGCTCGACGGACACATGAGCGTGATGGAAGGCTCGATCGGGATCCTGCCGCGCCGGGTGCTGGTCGAGGATGGGAAATGGCGCCGGGCCGCGCAAATCATACGCGAGGCTGGCATTGATATCGGCCCAGACCCGAATGAATGAGGACACCGCCGCGTTGAGTGACGACGCGTTCCTGGGCGGGGCGCTGCACCTGCTGCAGCCGCGAGCCGGCGCGCGCGCGGGCACCGACGCGGTGATGCTCGCCGCGAGCGTGGCTAATGCGCGTGGCGGAGGGGCCCGCATGCTTGAGGCCGGGTGTGGCGTTGGCACGGTCGCGCTGTGTCTCGCGTGGCGGCTCGCCGGCGCGCAAGTCACGGGCGTGGAGATCGACAGCGAGCTATGCGAGCTGGCGCGGCGGAATGCACAGCGCAATAACCTTGCCGCGCGTGTCGAGGTTGTTGAGGGCGATATCGCAGGCCCGTTTGCAGCCTTGGAGGCGCGCGGCATTCGGCGCGAAGGCTATGACCACGTGATCGCCAATCCGCCCTATCTGGCGGAAGGCCGCGCGCGCCCACCCGCCGACGCCAAGCGGGGCGCGCATGTCATGGCAGAGGGCGGGCTGGACGCCTGGATCCGCTTTCTTGCCGCATGCGCTGCACCGGCAGGGCGCTTGTGGATGATCCATCGCGCGGATGCGCTGGCGCAGGTGCTCGCCGCGCTGAACGGCCGGTTCGGGGGCGCGCAGGTGTTTCCGCTGTTCCCGCGCACGGGCCTGCCCGCCCGGCGCATGATCGTCAGCGCGCTGAAGGGCAGCCGCGCCGGGCTGAGTCTGCTGCCGGGGCTGGTCATGCATGACAGCGACGGAAGCTACACCGCGACCGCCGAGGCCGTGCTGCGCCACGGTGCGGCGCTCCCGCTCGACGGGACCGGCCCTGCGTCAGATGCGCTGTAGACTTCACGTCCATGCTGATTATGTTATGCGGGCGATCAGGAGCACATGCCGCTGCGCCTGCCCCCTACGACCAACCGGCGATCAAACGAGACATTTCATGGCCCGCATAAATATCCTTGGCCCGCTCAAGGCCGTTCTGCCTGATGCCTGGACCTCCGCGGGCACGCTGATCCCGGTCATCCGCCTGAGCGGGACGATCGGCATGGGGACCCCACTACGCCCCGGGCTTTCGCTCAGCGTTGTATCCGGCGTGATCGAGCGCGCCTTTTCGATCAAGGGCAGCCCGGCGGTCGCGGTCGTCGTCAACTCGCCGGGCGGCTCGCCGGTACAGTCGCGCTTCATCTATCAGCGCATCCGCGCGCTGGCGCAGGAAGAGGCGAAGAAGGTCTATGTGTTCGCGGAGGATGTCGCGGCGTCGGGCGGCTACATTCTCGCGCTGGCCGGTGACGAGGTCTATGCCGACGCGTCCTCGATCGTCGGCTCGATCGGCGTGATCTCGGCCGGCTTCGGACTGCATGACGCGATCGGCCGGCTCGGGGTTGAGCGGCGCGTTTACACCGCTGGCGAGAAGAAGATGACGCTCGACCCGTTCCAGCCGGAGAACCCCGACGACGTCGAACGGCTTAAGAACATTCAGAAAATCGTGCACCAGGACTTTATCGACCTCGTGAAGCAACGCCGCGGTCAGAAAATCGAGGCGGCGGGCGATCAGCTCTTCACGGGAGAGTTCTGGACCGGTCGGCAGGCCCATGAGCTGGGGCTGATCGACGGCCTCAGCGATGTGCGCTCGCGGATGCGCGAGGTTTACGGCGAGGATGTGCGGCTCCGGCTTATCTCTCCCGAGCGCGGGCTGTTTTTCCGCCGCCCGCGCGGTGTGGGCGTGGATCGCGCGCAAGCCGGGCTTAGCGGAGGGCTTGCGCAGGGCTGGGCCGATGAGCTGGTGTCGGCGGCGGAAGAACGCGCGCTTTGGGCGCGCTTCGGGCTTTGATGTTGCGCCTTGAACAAACCGGGTGATGTATCCCGCGTGAGGGCGTGCCGCGCGTTGACCGGATAGGCGCGCGAGCGTAGGTTGCGACGCGAAAGATGCCGCGCCAGACCGCCCGAACCGGCGTCAGAACATCAGCATTGTCATGAAAACCCGCTCCCGACAGACCGCCGCGCAATCGGCCTCGAGCCTGCGGCCCCAAGATCTGCGGCCGAAGCAGTCCTTTCAGGACCTGATCCTGACGCTCCAGCATTACTGGGCGGGGCATGGCTGCGTGATCCTGCAACCCTACGACATGGAGGTGGGCGCGGGCACCTTTCACCCCGCGACAACGCTGCGCTCGCTCGGGCCGCGGCCATGGCGCGCCGCCTATGTCCAGCCATCGCGCCGCCCCGGCGATGGACGCTATGGCGAAAACCCCAACCGGCTGCAGCACTACTACCAGTTCCAGGTCGCGTGGAAGCCTTCACCGCCCGACCTGCAGGAGCTATATCTCGGCAGCTTGCTGGCCATCGGCATCGACCCGCAGCGCCACGACATCCGCTTCGTCGAGGACGACTGGGAAAGCCCGACGCTCGGCGCGTGGGGGCTGGGCTGGGAGGTCTGGTGCG
>CAYFVF010000062.1:0-8652 GCA_964346335.1 uncultured Hyphomicrobiaceae bacterium | reverse complement strand
ATGTCGATGCCGGTGACAAGCTCGGTGACGGGATGTTCGACCTGCAGCCGCGTGTTCATCTCCAGGAAGTAGAAATTACGATCCGGATCGACGATGAATTCGACCGTCCCGGCACTGACGTAATCCACCGCGCGGGCCAGCGCCACGGCCTGCGATCCCATCTTTTCGCGCGTCTCGGGGTCGATGAAGGGGCTGGGCGCTTCTTCGATCACCTTTTGGTTGCGCCGCTGGATCGAGCATTCGCGCTCGCCCAGGTGGATGACGTTTCCGTGCTTGTCGGCCAGCACCTGTATTTCGATATGGCGCGGTCGCTCCACGAACTTTTCGATGAAGACCCGGTCATCACCGAAGCTGGATTTCGCCTCCGACATCGACGATACGAAGCCTTCGGCGACCTCCCCCGGGCTGTGGCAGACGCGCATTCCCTTACCGCCGCCACCCGCGGACGCCTTGATAATGACCGGAAACCCGATATCAGCGGCAATGCGCCCGGCGTCCTCGGGTGCGTCAACCACCGCCATCACGCCCGGAACGGTATTCACGCCCGCCTCTGCGGCGAACTTCTTGGATTCGATCTTGTCACCCATCACCTCGATGGCGCGCAGGTTCGGCCCGATGAAGGTGATGCCAGCCTCGTGCAATGCGCGCGCGAATGCCGGGTTCTCCGACAGGAAGCCGAAGCCGGGATGGATCGCCTGCGCGCCAGTATCCTTCGCCGCCTTGATGATCTTCTCTATGCTGAGATACGATTCTGAGGCCGCCGCCGGGCCAATCAGCACCGCCTCATCGGCCATATCAACATGCACGGCGTCGTTGTCGGCCTGCGAATAAACCGCCACCGTCTTGATCCCCATGCGCCGTGCGGTTCGCATGACACGGCAAGCGATTTCGCCGCGATTGGCGATCAGGATTTTTTCAAACATGGAGGCGGTCTCCCGAAAACAGGAACGGCTTGTTGTTAATGCGCTGTTTTTAGCCCGCAGCCTGCCTGCGGTAAACCTCTGGGTGCGCGAGCGCCGGGTCGCTACTGTTCGCGCAAGCTCATGATATATGCGGAAATGTCGGCAAGCTCGTCACGCGTGAACTGGATTTGCGGCATCGCCGGGTGGGGAGACAGGACGTATGACTCTATCGCCTCGCGCGTCATGTCCGGGCGATTGGCCACCTCCGCGAAGCCGGGAACATCGCTCAGCGCGGTCTCCGTGCCGTCCGGCGCCACCTGGTGACAATTGACGCATAACGCGCGCGCCAGCCGTTCGCCTTCCATGACGCTCAGCCTTTCCAGCGACTGCGCGTATGCCGGCGCAGCGGAAAACAGCACCGCAGCGATGAATGCACTCACCCTCAAGCTGGACATCAATTTTCCCTCGGATATCCGTGTTGTTCTCGTGGCTGCGGACGATAACCGGACGACGCTGCAAGCGCCAGTGCGGCATCAGGCCCGCGAACCTTATGCCTTGCGATAAAGCGCGCGAAAATGCGGCGAGGAGTGTCCATCGGCGCCAGCTTCGAGATATTCGAACCGGTCGAGATCGAGGCTCTTCGCCAGCACGTCCAGTTCCGCGCGCTGGAGCGGCCAGGGCGGCGTGTCGCCGTGCGGCGCGGTGTCGGTCGCCTTGGTGATGACGAGAAGTTGTCCGCCCGGGGCAACGAAGTCTGGGAGCCGCGCGATGGCCGGTGCACGCATGGCTTGGCGCAGCGCCTGAAGCGTGTAGACCTCGCAGACCAGATCAAATGCCTCACGCCACGCCGCCGGCGGTGGGTCCATCAGGTTGTGAGCGGCCCATTCGATGCGGTCATCGGGGAACCGCCGCGACGCCCAGTCCACGGCACGCTTCGATATATCAAAGGCCGTGACTGCGAAACCGGCCTGTGCGAGCGCGTGAGCGTTGTCGCCAAGCCCGGTCCCGATGTCCAATACCTGCCCGCGCGCCACGTCCGCCGGCAGCGCATCGAGCCACTGCGCCAGTTCCGGGCGCACGCGTTCATGGCCCCACGGCACCATGGCCGGGTCGCCCTTCGCCCCGCGATAGACGGCATCGAACCAGCCAAGCGGCTCACCCGCGCTCTCGCACTCTGCGCGCAGGCGATCAGCGACCGCCTTTCCGTGCGTGCGCCGCGCGTCGGCGTCATCCGGCTGATCGGCCTGGCTCACGCCTTTTTCTCCCATTTGCCCGTGTCACCCTGCTGCCAATAGGTCACATCGTGTCCGGCTGATTTCGCCGCCTTCCAGTTGTCGCGCGCCTGCGCGAGAGCCCTTTCATCATTGCCGTCGAACATCAGCACAACCCGTGCATACGCATCGGCGTCCGTCAGCGCCGCGCCCTCGACAAGGAAACGGACCTGCGCGCCATTGGGATTGGCCGCGTCTGGCGTCAGCACGATCGGAAAGCGCGGCGCGCTGCGCTCGCTCGCCAGACCGTGGGGAAGAAAGGAGTCCTCACGATAGGTCCACAAGTGCCCGTCGAGCGCCTCGGCATAATCCTGCGAGGAGGTCTGCACAACCGCACGCCAGCCGCGCTCCAGCGTTTTCTCCAGCAGCACCGGCAGCACGCGCTCCAGCGGCTGGCGCTCAAGATGATAGAACAGCACCTCACCCATCCCGGTCATCCGCGTAAGGATTTTTGCCCTGGCGCAGGAACAGGCGGACCGGCACGCCCCACAGGTCGAACGCGTCGCGCAGACTGTTGACAAGGTAGCGCTCATACGACGCCGGTACCGCGTCCGCACGTGAGCAGAACACGACGAACCGCGGCGGCCGCGCGCTCGGCTGGGTGATATAGCGCATCTTCAGCCGCCGTCCACCGGGTGCCGGAGGCGGGTGCGCCGCGATGGCCTCCGACAGCCAGCGGTTCAGCCGCCCGGTGTTCAGGCGCGTGTTCCACAGCGCGTGCGCTTTCGTGACATGCGTCATGAGTTGAGTAACACCGCGCCCGGTCAGCGCGCTGATCGGCGCCAGCGGCACGCCCTTGATCTGCGGTAACAGCCGGTCAATCTCCGCGCGAAATTCGCGGCGCTTTGCGTCCTTGTCGCTCACCATGTCCCATTTGTTGATGGCAATGACAATCGCCCGGCCCTCCTCGGCGGCCATGGCAGCGATGTGCAAGTCCTGTTTCTCCAGTGCCCGGTCGGCCTCCAGCAGCACGATCACCACATCGGCAAAGCGGATCGCGCGCAGCGCATCGCCCACGGACAGCTTCTCGGCGTGCTCGTGCACGCGCGCGCGCCTTCGTAACCCGGCTGTATCGAACAGCTTGATCGGATGATCGCCCCAGGCGAGGTCGATCGCGATGGAATCCCGCGTCAGGCCGGGCTCGGGCCCGGTGATCGTCCGCTCTTCGCCCGCCAGGCGGTTGAACAGCGTTGACTTGCCGGCGTTGGGGCGCCCGATGATCGCCACGCGGATGGCACGGTTCTCCTCCGCGTCCTCGGGCGCGTCCTGTTCACGGTGCACCAGCCCCGCCGCCTCGGTCTCCAGCCGGTCATGGAGATCGCCTATGCCCTCGCCGTGCTCCGCGGAAATGGCGACTGGTTCACCGAGGCCGAGACTGTAGGCCTCGTACATCCCGGCTTCACCCGCCCGGCCCTCTGCCTTGTTGGCCACGAGGATCACCGGATGGCCGGACTGCCGCGCAATCTCGGCGAATATCTCGTCAACCGGCGTCACGCCGGCGCGCGCGTCGATGACGAACAGCACGATGTCCGCGTCGGCGATTGCGCGTTCGCTCTGTGCGCGCATCCGCCCGGCGATGCTCCCGGCCTCGGCATCTTCAAGGCCGGCTGTGTCGATGAGCGTGGCAGGCTGGTCGGCGACTTCAAAATCGCCCTCGCGCCGGTCGCGCGTCAGGCCGGGCATGGGCGCAACGAGCGCCGCCTTGCGTCCGGTGAGACGATTGAAGAGGGTGGACTTGCCGACATTTGGCCGGCCGACGATAGCGACTTTCAAGGTCATCTGCGATGCCGGCGCACTCACGCGCGCATTTCTTTCGGGGCCGGGCCGATCGCCGGGATGTCAGTTCATCGCGAGCAGTCTGGCGCCGTCGGTCAGGACGAACATCTGCCCCGAAGCGACGACCGGCGCGATGTAGATGCCGGTATCGAGATCGCGCTTGGTGACGACATCGCCGTTGCTCGGATTGACCCCCACCATAAGCCCTTTTGAGGAGATCAGCCAGAGTTTGCCGCCGGCCAGCACGGGGCCGTTCCATATCCGCGCGCTGGGCAGATTGGCGACCCATGCGATTTCCCCGCTATCGCGTTTGACCGCGACGAGCTTGCCCGAGCGATCGACAACGAAAACGCCATCTCCCGCGACCCACGGGGTCTGCGAGGCGCTGACATCCAGCGACCAGCGTCGCGAGCCCGAGCTGATATCCGTCGCGATCAGGCGGCCCGCCGAGCTGACGGCATAGACCGTGCCGCCGGCGATCGCGGGGCGCGCGGTGTCGCCCACGTTCTTCGAGGCCATGCCGGGACGGGTCCGGTTCAAGTTCTCCGCCCATTTCGGCTGCCCGTTGTTGACGTCGAACGCCAGCAACTCGCCTGACGGGTAAGGAACGACCACCGTGTCGCCGGACACTGCCGGGCTCGAATTGCTCAGCATCGTGGCTGCTTCGGGCAGGCCGCGCGCCGTCCACAACTCGCGGCCGTCGTCAGCGGCGAGCGCGTAGAGCTGGCTTTCGGCGTTGACGACGAAGATCCGGCCATTCTCGGCGGTCGGCGACATGCGGAACGGCAGTTCGAATTTCTTCTCCCAGACAACCTTGCCGGAGGATGGATCCAGCGCGACGACGGTGCCAAAGCCGGTTGCCGCGAACAGCTTGCCATCCACCAGCGCCAAGCCGCCGCCGAACCCTGCCTCTTCATCCTCGTTTTCGGGCACCAGCGACCGCTCCCACGCAAGGCTGCCGCTGCCTTGGGAAAAGGCGCGCACATTGCCCTCGGTATCCAGGGTGTAGACCCGGTTGCCGGCGATGACCGGCTTGGCGATCAACTGCCCGTCGGAACTGGAGCCTTCGCCCGCGTCGGCCCGCCACCGCTCGCTCAGCCGGCCGGAGAACGCGAGATGACCCGGCGCATTGCTCGCAACGCCGCCGGGCTGGGCCCACGCGGAATTGTTCTGCACCGAAGCCACCGTGATTGGCTTGACGGTTTCCACGTTGCCGAGCGAGGACACCGTGTCGGGCGCCACCACGGAAATCCGCTCGCCGGGCAAGCGTTCTTCTTCTTCCTCGAAAAGCGACGTGACCGAGTCCGTCACGCCCGATACGGACGCACAGCCTGCAACCGCCACCACCATCGCGAGTGCGCCGAGCCGCCCAAGCAGCCCAGTGACCCAGCCATGCCCGCCATTCGTCTGCCAGCTTTCAAGCGATCTGCGCCGATTGTGCGTCATCTGGGCCATGCCCTGTCCTTCGCCGTTTGTTGTCTAGCTGTTTGTCACCCGGACGCGAACAGACGCGATACGCGAAGCAGGGCGGAGCTACTGCGTGGGCGCTTGAGCCGTCCCGGTGGCGGGCGCGTCGATGAGCGAAAGCATCATCTGCGCGCGCTGGCGCATGGGACCGGGGGTTTCACTGTCGCTCAGCAACTCCTGGTACAGCGTGCTCGCCGTCTCGCTGTTGCCAGCGTTGAACGCCGAAAGCGCCAGCAACTCCCGCGCGGAATGCCGCCACGGGCTTGCGTCTTCACGCATGCCGCCCACGCGGGACTCGATCTCGCCGGTCGGCGCTGTGTCGATCAGCAAGGTTGCCGCCTGGATCCGCGCAAACCCGCGCAACATCGGATCATTGGTGCGCTCAGCGACTTCGTCATAGGCTGCGACAGCCGCCTCGTTGTCGCCTTTAGCCGCGGAAATCGCCGCCAGGCGCAGATTGGCGAGCGCGGCGTAACTGCCGCTACCACCCTCGGCCAGCGAGGAAAAGGTTTGCGCCGCGGCATCCCGCTGGTCCTGCTCCTGCAGCGCGCTCGCCTGAACAAACGCGGACCCGTTGGCAGCGGCCTGGGATCGCTGCCACCATGTCCATGCCTGGTACCCGCCAACGCTCGCCACGATCAGAACCGCTGCGGCGATGATGTAGACGCCAAACTTCTGCCAGTACTGCGCCAGCTGCTCGCGGCGCATATCCGCTTCAACTTCGCGGAAGATATCACCTTCACTCATGATTCGCCTGCTTTGCGCGCGCTCAAACCTTTACGCATCCACGACCGTTATCTGCGGCCCGAAATCCCCCGTTCGCGCCGGCTCGCAGGGTCGTCGGCCGCATACCGTCAGATGTAGATTGCAACTCTACCACTCAAGCGTTAGTTGCCGGTGATTTTCGGCTTTTTCGTGACGCCTTCCGGCGTGTCCATATGCTCGCCGCGCATGGCGTAGACGTGCTCTTTCCCGGGGAAATTGCGCGAGCGGACATCCTGCGCATAGGCGCGCACCGCGCCGGCGATGCCATCGGCCAGTTCCGCGTAGCGCTTGACGAATTTCGGCACGCGCGGCGACAGCCCCAACATGTCCTCAAGCACGAGGATCTGGCCGTCACACTCCGCCGACGCGCCGATCCCGATGGTCGGGATGTCGATCTGCTTGGTGATGCGCGCAGCCAGCAATTCCGCGACGCCCTCGACCACGACCGCGAAGGCGCCAGCTTCCGCCACGGCCCGAGCATCCGCCTCGATCTGCGCCCATTCGCTCTCGCGCCGGCCCTGCGCGCGATACCCGCCGAGCGTGTTCACCGACTGCGGCGTCAGCCCGATATGCGCCATCACGGGAATACCACGTTCGCTCAGGTAGCGGATCGTCTCGGCCATGCGCGCGCCGCCTTCCAGCTTGATCGCGCCGCAACCGGTCTCCTTCATCACACGAGCGGCGTTGCGAAAGGCGGTCGCGGGGCTTTCCTCGTAGCTGCCGAACGGCAGATCGACGACCACCAGCGCGCGCTGAGAACCGCGCACCACCGCCGCGCCATGCATGATCATGAGGTCGAGCGGCACCGGCACCGTGCTCTCATAGCCGTGCATCACCATGCCCAGCGAATCCCCGACCAGCATGAAGTCGACATGCGGATCAATCAGCCGCGCGGTGTGCGCGTGGTAGGCCGTCAGCGAAACCACCGGCGCGCCGCCCTTGCATGCGCGGATATCCGGTGCGGTGATGCGGGGTTGGGAGGTATCACTCATGAGGTCTTGTCCTGCCGTTTCGCGCGCCAGTGACACTGACGTCAGCTTAACGCTGTAAATGTCTGGCACATCGTGATCTTAGCTCGTGGTTAACGCTATCGATCAAATTCGCTTCTCATTCGAATAAAAACGTCGTTTCCTCGCGGCAGAGGGCAAATCCAGTAAACGCGAGAGGCCACGCAAATGTTTGCCGAACTCATCTTTGCCAGTTTCATCGCCGCGGCCGGGGGGCCGGACGCGGGCGCGCAAGTCGCCTCACCCGAGCCAGCGGTTGTCGAGCAGGTCAACGATTCCCGTTCCAATGCTGGCGGCGAATTGCGTCTTGCCGCCGATCTTGGCTGTCCCCGGCATTATGACCGGCGGCGCCGCTACGATCCTCGCTGTCATCGCCGGCACGCGGATCCCTACCACGAAAACGGCTACGACCGCTATGGCCGCGATGACCGATCCCGTTATGGCGCAGACGATGGACGCCATGCTGAACGGGACAGCGATTATCGCCGCGAACCTGGCTATCGCGGTGATGATTACAGCGGCGGCGACAGGTTGCGCGACCGAGACGGCCGCCCCTACCCGGAAAACTACCAACGCCGCGAGCGCCCCTCCTATCGTGACGGGAGCTACCGTGATCCGCGCCGCGGCGACGACCGCCGCCGCGATGACGGCTACCGAGGGCGCGGGGCGCCACCCGAGTATGGTCCGCGCCGCAGCGGTTATTATCAAAGCTCCAGCTATCGTGAACCGGCTTATAAAAAAAAAGATACCGGGAACATGATTACCGCGACGACTACGACACGGACTGCGGCCTTCGCTGCTGGATAAACCGCCTGGCTGAAGATGATTATCCCCCATCATACGCCTATAGCCGGCCGCGCCGCGACAGCGCAGAGGAGCGCAAGTGGATGCGGGCGTTTTGCAAGCGCGAGGCACGGCGCGATCGCAGCGGCTGCTGGCACTGCCCCAAGGGATGTTTCGCCGTCTACCGCCCCTGCCGCAACTGGCGGTGCAACTTCGAGTAACCCCGCGAGGGCGCGGCATGTGCGGCATTCAGCTACCGTTCACATTGCGGTGAATAGCCTTGCCACGCGCGCCGTCAAAGATCGCGACGAGCGGCGCAAGGTTGAGGAAAACAGGAGCGTGACATGCGCAATGCATTGAAAGCTATCGTTCTGGTGGCCGCCGGGTTGGCCGCATTCATTTTCGCTGCACCGCAGGCATCTGCCGCCAGTGCCGGCGTGCTGCCGATGTCGATGAAGGGCGTGGTCGCCGACACCGCCCTCGGCGCGTTCATCGAGCAGGCCCAGTATAGAGGTCGGCGCCGCATCCGTCGGCTATGCCGTCGTCGCTGGGGTGGTGGTTTCCGCTACCGCCGCTGTCTGCGCCGGCAGGGTTATTATGCCCGCGGACGCTATGGACGCCGTTATCGCCGCTGCCGCCGGGTGAACCGTCGTTGCCGTTATCGCTTCGGCTATGGCTACC
>CAYFVF010000061.1:2547-8698 GCA_964346335.1 uncultured Hyphomicrobiaceae bacterium | reverse complement strand
TCGCTCTAATTATCTGATTTGACGCGCATTCTTATCCGAAAACCGGTTCCCACTTTTCGGAATGCGCTTTAATGTGCCACGCGCAGCCTGATCGCGCCGCGCGAACGCAACTCTGATTTGAGATCGAACGCCTTGGCGGCCGTGCGAGGCGCGCGCCACCCATCAACGCGATGCACCATTTGTCATTTACCGCGGAAGATCAAGACCAGGGCGCGCGCCTTGACAGATTTCTGGCCGGCCGGGCCGAGACGCTCAGCCGGTCGCGCCTGCAGGGACTGATCAGGGCTGGGGAGGTCACCATCAACGACGTGGCGGTGAGCGCGCCCAACCACCGCCTGCAGTCCGGCGACATCGTTGATTTACGCGTGCCGCCCCCGGCGGACGCAGCGCCACGGCCTGAACCCATCCCGCTCGATATTATCTACGAGGACGCCGATGTCATCGTCATTGACAAGCCCGCGGGTCTCGTCGTCCACCCAGCGGCGGGCAACTGGACCGGCACGCTCGTGAACGCCCTGCTCGCGCATTGCGGCCAAACGCTGTCAGGGATCGGCGGTGTCAGGCGCCCGGGCATCGTCCACCGGCTCGATAAGGACACGAGCGGGCTGATGGTTGTCGCAAAGACCGACCGCGCGCACCGCAAACTGGAGGCGCAATTTGCTGATCATGGGCGTACGGGCCCGCTGGTTCGCGAATACGAGGCGCTCGTGTGGGGGGCGCCGGTGCCTGCGCTCGGTACAATCCGAGCTGCGCTGGGCCGCCACGCGACGAACCGGCTGAAATTCGCCGTGGCCCCGCGGCACGGGCGCGAAGCCATCACCCATTATCGCACGCAAGAGGTGCATAAGCGGGCGCGAGAAGACGGCGCCAGCAAGCCAATCGCCGCGCGCCTCGCCTGCCGCCTCGAGACGGGCCGCACCCACCAGATCCGGGTTCATCTCGCCCATATCGGACATCCGGTCATCGGCGATCCGCTTTACGCATCAGGTTTTAGCAACCGCGCCGCCGCCTTGCCAGAAAAGCTGCAATCTGCAATACTTTCGTTGAATGGACAGGCCCTGCATGCTGCCACGCTGGGCTTTCAACATCCCGTGACGGGCGCGGATCTATCATTCAGCTCGGAACCGCCGCAGGACATGCGCAATGTTATTGCGGCGTTGCGCATGGGTGAGTGAGTTTGCCTGTCGAATGTCCGCGGATATCACGCAGGCCGTCATGCCCCAGCCTCTTTCATGGCGTGTCATTCATGGATGATGTCGGCAGCGCAGCATCGGGCCTATTTCAACTGTTCGACCGCAGAGGTCCAGCAATCCGGTGCGGACTGTATTGCGTATACAACGCAGTAGTGAAACAGGAACGCAGTATGAACAATCTCCCGACAGTCTCCGGCAGTGGCGGACTCAGCCGGTATTTGGATGAGATCCGCAAGTTTCCGATGCTGGAACCTGAAGAAGAATACATGCTCGCCAAGCGTTGGAAAGAGCATGAAGACACAGAAGCCGCCCATAAGCTCGTGACGTCGCATCTGCGCCTCGTTGCGCGCATTGCCATGGGCTATCGCGGCTACGGCCTGCCGATTGGCGAGGTCGTGTCCGAAGGTAATGTGGGGCTGATGCAAGCTGTGAAGCGGTTTGACCCGGAGCGTGGTTTCCGGTTGGCGACCTACGCCATGTGGTGGATCCGCGCCTCGATTCAGGAGTATATCCTCCGGTCATGGTCGCTGGTGAAGATGGGCACCACCGCCAGCCAGAAAAAGCTGTTCTTCAACCTGCGCAAGATGAAGGGGCAGCTTCAGGCCTATGATGAAGGCGACCTCCGGCCGGAACACGTCGCCCACATCTCCGAGAAGCTCTCTGTGCCGGAAGAGGACGTGATCTCGATGAACCGGCGTCTGTCGGGCGACAGCTCGCTGAACGCCCCGCTGCGTGCTGACGTGGAAGGCGGCGAGTGGCAGGACTGGCTGGTCAATGATGAGGATATAAGTCAGGAGAGCGCGCTTGCCGATCGTGAGGAGTTGGAGCAGCGCCGCAGCTACCTCCAGGAGGCGCTGGAAACGCTCAACGAGCGCGAGCAGCGCATTTTCTCGGCGCGGCGGCTGTCCGACAACCCGCTGACGCTGGAAGAGCTTTCGCACGAATTCGGTGTCAGCCGCGAGCGTATCCGCCAGATCGAGGTGCGCGCGTTCGAGAAGGTGCAAAAGGCGGTGCAGAAGTCCGCGCAGGTGGCTGAAGCCGTGTAAGGATCGTCGCAAGTGCGCCAGCGGTTCCTGATCATCCACAGTCACGGTGCGGGATCAGGCCGCGACGATTTGTTGGATGACGCCATCACGCATTTGCAAACCACGGGAGCACGGGTCACGCGCCGCGAAGCGCATGGCGGGCGAGGCAGCGCGCTCGGGTGCGTATGATGCGATCGTGGCCGCCCGCCGCGACGCCGCGTTCCGTGCCGTTTCGCATCGCCCGTGTCAGCGCCGATCGCCGCGTCCCTGCGCAGGTGGATGGCGAGAGTTTCGGCGCACTCCCGCTGAGCATACGCGAGGACAGTTTTCCCGCCTTGTTGCTTGTGCCGCGCCCACCCGTCAACACCTCTGCCGAGCATGCAGAGGCCGCAGCCTGACCCACGTTGGCGGTGAGGCTTTCGCCCCGCGATTTGATGCGCCAGACTTATTCAACGGCTATCCACAGCCAACGCGAATCGTGCTAGCGTCTGAATAATGACGAAAGCGTGGCGGTTTCAGGCTTCGGGTGTGGCCGCGCTCACGCTTTACGCTCCATCGAATTTCCGGTTGCGGCCCCGGTCGCACCGGGAAGAGGAGGCCGGGCACGGCTCTTCGCGGGCTATAGGGGGCAATGCCATTGCTTGGCACGATCCAGCCCTCGCTGGCGCCGCTGGCTGACCTCCAAGAGCCGGGGATGCCGCGTGTATCCCTGATGACCGCCAAACCGGCAGGCGGCGACCTGTTCCGGTGCGGCCACGCAGAGATGGAGAGACCGATGCGAAACAGTCATCTGAAAACACTGGACGGGCGTGTTTCAGGACAGTTAGAGGATCATATCATTCGGCGTCGGCTGGACACTCTCCACGATATTGATCTCATCCGTAAGGCGAAATATCTCCATCCACCGAGTTGAGTCCCTGATTGTAGAGCGTTTTTCCAATCTTCAGGATTGTGCACAATATGGAACCGGCCCCTCGCGGGCCGGTTTCTTCATGCGCCGGTGGCCGAAAGCGCCTTTCACACGGCCATGCGAATGGCTATCTTAGCGGCAATGCGCGCAATCAAGGGGTATCCCATGAGCCAGTCCCAACCCGACCCGCGCTCGTCATCCGTCAAACCTTGCGATCCCGTCTGGTCGGAAGTTCGCGCCCAGGCCCAGGCCGTTGCGGCGGAAGAACCGGCATTGGCCGGTTTTGTCTCCACGGTTGTCCTGAACCAGGCGCGGCTTGAAGACGCCATCTGCTTCCGCCTGGCCCAGCGCCTGGACCGTGCCGACATGCCAGGCGACCTGATCCGCCAGACCTTTCTTCAGATACTGGCGGAAAAGCCGGAGCTTGGCGAAATGTTCCGCGCGGACCTTGCCGCCGTGGTAGACCGCGACCCGGCGTGCCACCGCGCGATCGAGCCGATCCTGAATTTCAAGGGCTTTCATTCCCTGCAAACCTACCGGCTGGCAAACGCGTTGTGGAACGCGGGCCGGCGGGATTTCGCGCTGTATCTCCAAAGTCAATGTTCCGCCGTGTTCGGCACGGACATCCATCCGAACGCGCAGATCGGCCGGGGGATCATGCTCGATCACGCGACGGGGCTCGTGGTCGGGGAAACGGCGGTTGTCGGCGATCAGACCTCGATCCTCCATGCGGTCACACTCGGCGGCAGCGGCAAGGAAAGCGGCGATCGGCACCCGAAGATCGGCTGCGGCGTCATGATCGGCGCGGGCGCGAAGATCCTCGGCAACATCTCGGTAGGGGATTGCGCGCGGATCGCCGCCGGCAGCGTGGTGCTCAAGGACGTGCCCGCGCGCATGACGGTGGCGGGCGTGCCCGCGAAGGTCGTGGGCCTGGCCGGGTGCCCGGAGCCGGCGCGGGCCATGAACCAGCTTTTCGGCTCGATCGGTTCCGAGCCGGACGAAACCGCCCAGCAATAAGGTGACGGGCGCGGCTTGACCTGCGCGCCCGGCCTTTGTACCGATGGCGGCGTCTGCAGCGGCGCTTGTGACAACCATACAACGACAGGGATCACGACATGACGCGCGAGGAAATGACGCGCCTGCAAAACTATTTGCAGCACAAGTTCGAGCTGCCGAAGCTGGAGGTGCGGGCGCGCCAGAAACAGGACGACTCCGCCGAGGTTTATATCGGTGGGGAATTTATCGGCGTGCTCTACCGTGACGATGACGACGAGGATTTGTCCTACCAGTTCCAGATGGCCATCCTCGAAATGGACCTCGAATAACTGGTCACAATCCCAGGAGCTGTTCCGCCCGGCTTGGCCGCGAGCCGGGGATATACGCATCGAACGCGGCCCAGAACTGCTCACGCAGCGGATTGCGCTCCTGAAGCACTTCGTGGCGCGCGCCCGACACGAGGACATGGGCGCCGAGGCGCAAACGGCTGGCGAAATCCTCGATGGCGCGCAGCGAGACGATGGGGTCGTTGCCGGAGGCCACGATCAGCGCCGGCACCTTGACCGATGGCGGAAACTCTTCGCTGTTAAGCAGCATCATCGACTGACACGCCGCGTGGTACCAGCCAATTGTCGGCGAGCCGAGCGCCAGTTCCGGCGCGGCGCGGATGACCTCCTGGGTGCGGGCGTAGCGCTGAGCGTCGCTGGTGAGCGGGTTGCCCTCGAACGGCTCTGCGTCCCATGAGCTTGCTCCGCCGCCGGGAACAAACGTCGTGCCGAGGCCGCAGAGCGTCAGGAACTCCGCCAGCGGCGAGGCGCCCGGAATGCGGCTGCGCTCCAGCTCCAGCGCGATCATCGGCGCGGTCAGGATGATCCGGTCGAACCAGCACATTCGCGAGCGCGTTGCGCGCAGCAGGATGTTGCCGCCCATGGAATGCGCCAGCGCATAATACGGCGCCGGGCAGTCCGGCAGCACGATCTCCGCCATGAACTGCTCCAGATCGGCGTCATACTGCGCAAAATCGTCCACATGACCCTTGCGCGGGTTGGCGAGCGGCCGGGTGGACCCGCCCTGCCCGCGGTGATCCATGATGGCGACGGCGAAACCGCGACGGCGCAGGTCCGAAACCGTCTCGAAATACTTCTCGATGAACTCGGCGCGGCCCATGAGAATGCACACCGTGCCGAGCTTGTTCATGCCGGTGGGCCCCCACCAGGCAAAGCGAATGCGCGCGCCGTCACTGGCGATGAAGTGGCCGGCCGTGACGCCGCCGGGGACGGGGTTGCGCGGGGTCGCGACCAGCACGCCAGGGTCTGTCTGGCCTGGAGCGTGCGTGAGCTCGGCACGTGTCAGCATGGCAGCTCCCCGTAACGCCCCTCAGCGCGCCCCAAGCCGTAGCCGTCCTGACTTAACCGCGACACGACCCAGTCTTCCCTCGTTCATCAGGTGAGAATAGTCTGAAACCCGTTATGAACTTTTCACGTCAGTTTGTCAGCGCGGCCAGACACGGTACCCGCGGCGCTCGCCATTCATACGAATAGCGCCGAGCACGCGGCCGGAGCAACCGTCAATCTTCAATTGATAGGCCGCGCCGTTGGGCCTGCGTGCGCGAACCACGAAATCACCGCCGGCGCGGCGCAAGCCCCGGAAATCCCACCAGCCCTGCCGTTTAAGACCACGGCGCATCTCGCGCGGCCTCTTGCACGCCGGGCTTGCGCGCAGGCGCGGCACCATCATGCCCTCGAGCGCGTCCGATGAGATTTGGGCGAGCCGCTCGTCTTGGCCACGCCCGCGCGCCGCGGCGGCAGGCGGCGCGGCCTCGGCGACCTTGGCGTTTTGGGATGGCTGCGCGTGCGCGCGCGCTTGCGCAGGCCCTATAGCCATTACGGCGAGACAACTCATCGCCAAGACGATTGCCGCGATCACGCCGCCGCGCCGCGCCGGACATGCGGCTTTCCGGGCCAATGGCTTCACGCCGTGCAGAGCATTTTTGCGCGCCGAAACATCGCTCATGATCCACGCATCAT
>CAYFVF010000061.1:0-2447 GCA_964346335.1 uncultured Hyphomicrobiaceae bacterium | reverse complement strand
GGCAGTGCAAACACATGTCGCTCACAAGGAGGATATGTCATGAGACGTTTTGATCTGACTCCCCTGTACAAGTCGACGGTCGGGTTCGACCATGTCGCGTCTATCCTGGAGCAGCTCGCTTCAGCGGAGACGGACAACGGCTATCCGCCGTACAACATAGAGCGCGTCGACGAGAATCACTACCGCATTACCATGGCCGTTGCGGGATTTTCCGAGAATGATCTCGATATCGAGGTACGCGAAGGAACGCTGCGCGTTGCGGGCAACAAGGCCCCGGACACCGAGCAGGAGAGCGGCGATACCGTCTTCCTGCATCGCGGGATTGCCTCACGCAATTTCGAACGGCGGTTCCGCCTCGCCGAGTATGTCGAGGTCAACGAAGCGAAGCTGGAAAACGGCTTGCTTCACATCGACCTGCGGCGCGAGTTGCCCGACGCCATGAAGGCGCGCAAGATAGAGATCGCCAATGCGAGTGCGAAATCGCAGGCGACCATCGAGTCGCGAGCGGGCGACGTCAACTAAGTCCAGGCGCGCTCTAGCGCCTTATCAAGGGCGGAGGCGACATCGTCTCCGCCTATTTAATTTGGATCATAGTGCAGGATAGCTTGGGCGCCTGACCACAAGCTGAAAAGGAAGGTCGTTTCGACCGTGCGGCGACCTTCCTTAGCCCTGCTCCGTCTCGGGAACACGATCGTCCGGTGCCGGCGCGATCTCGACGGACTCGCCGCAGCCGCACGCGCTGGTCTGGTTCGGGTTCTTGAAGACGAACCCGGACGAAAGCGTGTCTTCCTGGTAATCCATTTCCGTGCCAAGCAGGAACAGCACGGCCGTGGGCTCGACCAGCAGCTTCACGCCCTTTTCCTCGACAAAATCGTCGGTCGGACCAATCTCGGCGGCATAGTCCATCGTGTATTCCATACCCGCGCAGCCGCCCTTTTTCAGGCCCACGCGCACGCCAGCCACCGGCTGGTCGCTCGCTGCGATGATCTCGGACAGGCGCTCGGCCGCCCGGTCGGTGAGGCTCATGACTTTGAGAGATGTCATTCGTTCACGTCCATGCTTGGGTGTGTTGCTTCTGCAGTATGGGATAACAGGCACGGCTTGCCAACCCGTGTCAGATAACTTGGGCAGTACGCGGCCCTTGATCAGAACATCCCCAGCGCAACTTGCGCTTCCTCGGACATGCGCGTCTGGTCCCATGGCGGATCAAAGGTCAGTTGCACTTTCGCCCCGCTCACGCCAGGCACTGCGCTCACTGCATTCTCCACCCAGATCGGCATCTCGCCCGCGACCGGACAACCCGGCGCTGTCAGCGTCATCAACACCTTGACCATGCGGTCATCCTCGATCTCGACGCGGTAGATCAGCCCGAGTTCATAAATGTCGACCGGGATTTCAGGGTCAAAGACCGACTTCAGCCCAGCGATAATATCCGCGCTCATGCGCTCCAACTCGTCCTGCGGGATCGCGGAAATCGTCTCGCCACTATCCTGTTCCGGCTCCGTGACGGGCGCATCAGGCTCGGCCGGTTGCTTCGCCTGCATCTCGGCAGCTTCGCTTGTCCACTCGCTCATATGATCGCTCCCTTACGCGAAAAACCTCTGCGCGCGCGTGATCGCCTCAGCCAGCGCGTCGACCTCGTCCCTGGTGTTATAGACCGCGAAAGACGCCCGGCAGGTCGCATTCACGCCGAAACGCGCCATCAATGGCTCCGCGCAGTGATGGCCCGCGCGCACCGCCACGCCTGAACGATCCATGATGGTCGCGAAATCATGCGCGTGGGCGTCCTTCATGTCGAACGACACGATCGCGCCCTTGCCCGGCGCCTCGCCGATCAGCCGCAGCGAATTGATGGACCGCAGCCGCTCATGCGCGTAGTCGCGCAGGCGGGCCTCATGCGCGGCGATCCGCTCACGTCCTATCCCCGTCATGTAATCCAGCGCCGCGCCGAGACCAATGACCTGCGCGATCGGCGGCGTGCCTGCCTCGAACTTGTAGGGTGGCGCGCCATAAGTGATCTCGTCGGTGCCCACGGATTCGATCATCTCACCGCCCCCGAGGAACGGCGGCATCGCCTCCAGATGCTCACGCTTGGCATAAAGCACGCCGACGCCGGAGGGCCCGTAGACTTTGTGGCCGCCGAATACGTAGAAGTCGCAGCCGATGTCCTGTACGTCCACGTTCAGATGAACCGCGCCCTGGCAGCCGTCGACCAACACCGGGATACCGCGCTCATGGGCGATGCGCGTAACCTCCTTCACCGGGACGACGGTGCCCAGCACGTTCGACATGTGCGTGATCGCGACCATCCGGGTGCGCGGGGTTAGCGCCTTCTCGAACTCATCCAGACTGAAAGAGCCATCGTCCGCGACCGGCACCCAGACCAGCTTCGCGCCGCGCCGCTCGCGGTGGTAGTGCCACGGCACGATGTTGGAGTGATGCTCCAT
>CAYFVF010000060.1:0-8819 GCA_964346335.1 uncultured Hyphomicrobiaceae bacterium | reverse complement strand
GCCCACATCGCGTAGAAATGATTGAGCGGGCCGGCCCCCTGCCCGACGTTAAGCTTGTCGGCTTCGGTCAGCGCGCTTGTCAGGTAGGTCTTGGCCTGCCGCACGGCTTCATGTAGGCCAAATCCACAGGCGAGCAGCGCTGCAATCGCGGATGAAAGCGTGCAGCCGGTGCCGTGGACGTTCTTCGTCGCCACGCGCAGCGCCGTGAAGCGCGCGAAATCATGGCCATCAAACAGAATATCCAGCGCCTCGTCGCCTGTACCGTGCCCGCCCTTGATGAGCACGGCCTTCGGCCCCAGCGCCGCGAGCGCCTCCGCCTGCGCGCGCATTGAGGCTTCATCACCTGCCGGCTCCACTTCGAGCAAGCGCGCGGCCTCCGGAAGGTTCGGCGTCAGCACGTCAGCATGAGATAACAGCCGCTGCTTCAACTCCGCTTCCGCGCCCGGCGCAAGCAGCGCATCGCCGCTCGCGGCCACCATCACCGGGTCCAGCACCACCGGCACGCGCGGCGCGCGCTCCAGGGCGGAGGCCACCGCCGCGATCGCTTCGGCATCGCCGATCATGCCGATCTTGATGGCCGCGATCTCCAGATCTTCGAACACAGCGGCGATCTGCCCGGCAATGATATCCGGCGGAACTTGATGGACCGCGCGCACGGCTTGCGTATTCTGCGCCGTGACGGCCGTAATCGCGGATGCCCCATAGGTCCGCAGCGCGGCGAATGTCTTTAGGTCCGCCTGGATGCCGGCGCCACCGCCAGAGTCCGAGCCGGCGATCGTTAAGACGTTTGGGATGCTCATGGTTTGATCCGTTGTCGCTGGTTCGTATTGCGGCGGCTACTGCATCAGGCGATTAATCCGCATCGTCCGATGCAATCGATTGTTTGGTTGTCGCGCCGGGTTTGCGAAAAACCGGCATCCACTTTTTCGCCCCGGCGCTCTGGCCGCGCTCAGTTGCGCACCGCCGGTGTTTCGATCGGCAGCCCGGCGCCACGCCACGCAAGATAAAGCTCCAGGTTCACATAGGGGGCCGAACCGAGCGGCAACGGCTCGGCCCCCACGCGCGCATTGCAACGCTGGAACTGGCCATGCAGCGGCACGACGCGCTCCAGCCCGATTTGATAGGCCGGGAAGCCGTTGCTCTGGCCCTGACTTATGGTCTGGACGCCAAGTTTCTCGCCGGCGTTGGCCTCGTGACAACTGGCGCAGGACATGTCGAGGTCGCCGCGAGCGCGGTAAAAATACGCCTTGCCGGCCTCGAAGGCCGCCGCCGCTTGCCCGTCGATCTTCACGCGCAACGGCATCCCGCGGGAATGCGCGCGCACATAGGTCGTCATCGCCAGGAGCGGCTCCGCGCCTTCCGGCCAAGGCTGCGCCTTCATGTGCAGGCGGCGGCACTGGTTGATGCGTTGTTCAAGGCTCAGTGGCCTGCCCTCCGCAGCGTCGAATTTCGGATAGCGCGCGCCCACGCCGCGCATCGCCTTTTCCGCAACGTTGTGACAACTCGCGCAGGACTTGCCCGCCTCGCCATCGGCTTGTGACCAGAGCTTGGCCCCGTAGTCGCGCCAGAGTGTGCCGGGATTCCTGATGTCCTGATCCTGCAACCGTTTTATGTAGGCTGGCTGATAGCGATAGCCAGAGTAAAGTTCGGAGAGCGGATGATCTTCGCTTGGCGGCAGGACGGGCTGGTCGAGCGCCGCCTCCTGGGCGCTGGCCGATATGACCGCGCCGCACAGCATGGCGGCCAAGAGACGCGCGGTCCATCGCCAAGCAGCTTTCCACGCCCCGATTGTGTCATCCATGTTCATGGCATCAAGAATGCCTCAATTCCGCTTTTCGAGAAACGCTGCGATTTGATGGAGTTTGCGCGCGAATGGATACGGACATCTTTCCCGCATCCACGTTACCGGGCAGGGATCGTGCCGGGCGCAAGGCAAACGCCGCCCAGGCATCTCGCTAGCCCGCCATATCATCGAGGATCGTTCGGGACCGTGCCAGCCATCAGGCCGGTCCGCAGCGCGTCGATCGCGGCTTCGGCTTCGCCGAGCGTGTCGATCAACATATCCGCGCCGAGGTCTTGCGGCGCGTCCTGCCCGTAGCCCGAGCGCACGACGATCACCGGCACGCCGAGGGCGCGCGCCACACCGACATCCGAGGCGCTGTCGCCGATCATCACCGCGTCAGGGGCGGCAACGCCCAGCGCATCGAGCGCCGTGCGCAACATCGCCGGATCGGGCTTGACGGGCAGATCCGGGCGGACGCCAACCACAGCCTCGAAGTAGCTGGCAATGCCAAGTTCGCTCAGGACCTGCTCCGTGATGGCCTGAGGCTTGTTGGTGCAGATGCCCAGCTTCATGCCGCGCGCCGCCAAGCTGGCGAGAAGCTCTGCGCCGCCATCATAAAGCCGCGTGCGGGCCGCCGGTTGCGCCGAATAGAGCGCGATCAACTCACGCACGAATGGCTCGATCTCGCCTGGTTCCACGCCATGCGCGGCCAGCCCGCGACGCACCAGTTCGGGCACGCCCGCGCCGACCATCTGCTTTATCTGATCCTCCGGTAGGGCCGGAAGCCCGCGCGCTGCCAGCGTCGCGTTGAGCGCGTCGGCAATATCGCCGATGCTGTCGATAAGCGTGCCGTCGAGGTCGAAAACGGCAGCTTTGGGCCAGTCGGGGCCACGTTCCTGCGCGTAATCTGCGTTCATGGCCCGCCGCCTTGTTCTTACGCCGCGCGCGCCGCGCCAATCCGCGGGTTGAGCGCGCCATCAGCGTAGCGTTTTGCCATCTCGGCCATCGGTATCGGCTTGATTTTCGGCGCGTTGCCAGCCGTGCCGAACGCCTCGAAGCGCTCCGCGCAGACCTTCTGCATCGCATCCATCGCCGGCTTGAGATATTTGCGCGGGTCGAATTCGGACGGGGTGTCATGGAACACCTTGCGGATCGCGCCGGTGGCCGCCATGCGCAGGTCGGTATCGATGTTCACCTTGCGCACGCCGTGGCGGATGCCGCGCACGATCTCCTCGACCGGCACGCCGTAGGTCTCGCGCATGTCGCCGCCATACTGGTTGATCATGTCCTGTAGCTCCTGCGGGACCGAGCTTGACCCGTGCATGACGATATGCGTGTTCGGCAGGCGCTCATGGATCGCCTCGATCACGTCCATCGCCAGGATTTCGCCGGTGGGCTTGCGGGTGAACTTGTAAGCGCCGTGGCTGGTGCCTATCGCGACGGCGAGCGCATCCACCCTGGTCTCGGCGACGAACTGCTTGGCCTCGTCGGGGTCGGTCAGCAGCTTGTCGCGTGACAGCGCGCCCTCGAAGCCGTGGCCGTCCTCGGCCTCCCCCGCGCCGGTTTCCAGCGAACCGAGGCAGCCCAACTCGCCCTCGACGCTCGCGCCGACCCAATGGGCCATCTCGGTGACTTTCTTGGTCACCTCGACGTTGTAGTCATACGACGCCGGCGTCTTGGCGTCCTCCTCCAGCGAGCCATCCATCATCACCGAGGTGAAGCCGTGCTGGATCGCGGACAGGCAGGTCGCGGGGTTGTTGCCGTGGTCCTGGTGCAGGCAGATCGGGATGTCCGGATAGAGCGCCTCCAGCCCCTCGATCAGCTTGGCGAGCATGAAGTCGCCGGCGTATTTGCGCGCGCCGCGGCTCGCCTGGATGATGACCGGCGACTGCGTGTCCTGCGCGGCCTGCATGATCGCGAGGCCCTGCTCCATGTTGTTGATGTTGTAGGCGGGTACGCCGTAGCCGTGTTCGGCGGCGTGGTCGAGAAGCTGTCTCAGTGTCACTCGTGCCATGATTGATCTCCCATTCGCGTCAGGCGCTCTTGAGCGCGGCAACGCCGGGCAACTCGCGCCCCTCCAGCCATTCCAGAAACGCGCCGCCCGCAGTTGAAACATACGAAAACGCCTCCGTGACCCCGGCCGCGTTCAGCGCCGCCACCGTGTCGCCGCCGCCGGCGATACTGGTCAGGCCGCCCTCGCCCGTCAGCCGCGCCACCTCGCGAGCCACGGCGAAGGTGCCTTCGCCGAACGGCGCGACCTCGAACGCGCCGAGCGGCCCGTTCCACAGCACCGTATGGCAGCTCGCGAGCCGGGCGCAAACATCCGCGACCGAGGCCGGGCCTATGTCGAGGATCATAGCATCGGCGGGGATATCCGTCACATCGCGCACGTCGGTGGCCACGCCCTCGCGCAATTCCGCCGCGACCACCCCGTCGCGGGGCAGGACGATCTGGCAGCCGCTTTCCCCCGCGTTGGCAATAATCCGCTCGACGGTGTCGGCGTGGTCCGGCTCATGCAGCGACTTGCCGATACCTCTGCCCTGCACATGCAAGAATGTGTTGGCCATCGCGCCGCCGATCACCAGCAAGTTGACCTTGGCGGCGAGGTTGGAGAGCACGTCGATCTTGGTAGAGACCTTCGCACCGCCGATGATCGCGGCGACCGGCCGGCGCGGCTGTTCCAGCGCCAGCGTGAGCGCCTCGATCTCGGCCATCATCGCCGGACCGGCATAGGCCGGCAGGATGTGCGCGATCGCTTCCGTCGACGCGTGCGCGCGGTGCGCGGCGGAGAAGGCGTCGTTGACGTAGATATCGCCGAGTTCTGCGAGCGCGACAGCAAACTCCGGGTCATTGGCTTCTTCCCCCGCATGGAAGCGCAGGTTTTCCAGCACGCAGACGCCGCCCGGCTCCAGCGCATTGACGGCGGCCCTGGCCTCAGCCCCAACGCAGTCCGGCGCGAAGCTCACGCTGATCGGTGCCAGCATCTCGCGCATTGCCTCGGCAACTGGCCCCAGCGACATCTCCGCGAGGCGCTCGCCCTTGGGCCGGCCGAAATGGGACATCACCACGACCTTCGCCCCGCGCTCGGACAAGTCACGGAGCAACGGCAGGAGTTGCGCGATCCGCGTGTCATCGCTCACCCGGCCGCCAGCCGTCGGCACGTTGAGATCAGCGCGGACCAGCACGCGCCTGCCCGCCACGTCCGCCGAATCGATCCGCTTGATCCTGTCGAGCATTGCCGCTGGCCCCTTCGATCCCGAATGACCTAGTGGTCCGATTCAGACATTTGCCTCCCCGCGCAGCACCCGCCCGAGCAAATGTCTGAATCACAAGGACCACTAGCAACTTATTGAATCTCGTGGAGCTTTTGAATTTGACATTTGAGCGAGAGCTCAGCCGCACGCGGGACTCAAATGTCAAATTCGCTCCACTAGCCCTTGCCTGCGGCCGAGCGCGCTTCGTCTGCCACGCGCTGCGCCGTGATGCCGAAATGCTTGAACAGGTCGCCGGCCGGGGCGGATGCGCCGAAGCTGTCCATGCCGACAAAGCGACCGCTGCTATCCAGCCATTCGTGCCAGCCTGCAACCACAGCCGCTTCGATGCCGACGCGCGGCGCTGATCCCAGCACGGCCTCGCGATACGCCGCCGGCTGCGCCCGGAACAGCTCCCAGCACGGCATCGACACCACCGCCGCGCGGACGCCGTCCTGCGCCAGAATGTCCGCAGCCTCAACGGCGAGCGCGACCTCGGAGCCGGTCGCCAGCAGTGTCACGTCGCGTTCGCCCTCCGCCTCGCGCAGGACGTAGGCCCCGCGCGCGCACAAATTGGCGTCGTCCGGCTCACCGCGCAGCAGCGGCAGCCCCTGACGGGTGAGCGTGAGGATCGAGGGCGTCGCGGCGCTGGCCAACGCAAGCTCCCAGCATTCCGCGCACTCGACGGAATCCGCTGGGCGGAACACCTGGAGGTTCGGCATCGCGCGCAGCGCCGCCAGATGCTCGACCGGCTGGTGCGTCGGGCCATCCTCGCCCAGACCGATGGAATCGTGCGTCATGACATAGATGACCCGCTGGCCCATCAGCGCCGACAGGCGGATCGCGGGGCGGCAGTAGTCCGTGAACACGAGGAACGTGCCGCCATAAGGCGCCAAGCCGCCGTGCAGCGCCATCCCGTTCATCGCGGCGGCCATGCCGTGCTCGCGAACACCGTAATGGATGTAGTTGCCAGCGAAGTTGCCGGGCTTGACCGGCTTGTGCTGGCCAGTCTTTGTGCCGTTCGAGCCGGTGAGGTCCGCCGAGCCGCCGGTGAGCGCGGGAAGCGCGGGAACGAGCGCCTCCAACACCTGCTGAGAGGATTTGCGCGTGGCGAGCTTTTCGCCGCCCGACCGGAATTTCGCTTTCACGTCGCGGATGACGGCCGCGATATCGCCGCGGGCTGCCTCGTCGATCGGATCGCTAAGCCGTGCGCGCTCCGTTTCGCTCAGGCCACGCGCCGCTTCACGCCACGTCTCAAATGCTGCGCGGCCCCGCGCTCCCGTCTCGCGCCACGCCGAGAGGACAGGCTCGGGAATTTCAAACGGCGGCGCATCCCAACCCATCGCGTCGCGTGCGGCGGCGATCTCTTCGGCCCCCAGCGGCGCGCCGTGGGTTTCGGCGGTGCCCTGCTTGTTCGGCGCGCCGTAGCCGATCACCGTACGGCAAGCGATCAGCGAGGGGCGCGTTGTCTCGGCCTGTGCGCCGGCGATTGCGATGGCGATGGCATCCGGGTCATGTCCGTCGATGCAGGTGACATCCCATCCGCTGGCGATGAAGCGGGCAAGCTGATCGTCGGAAACCGACAGATCGGTCGGGCCATCAATGGACACATGGTTGTCGTCAAACAGCACGATCAGCTTCGACAAGCCCAGATGCCCGGCCAGCGACACCGCCTCGTGGCTGATCCCCTCCATCAGGCAACCATCGCCCGCCAGTACATAGGTGAAATGATCCACGAGAGCGTCGCCGTGGCGCGCGTTCATCAGCCGTTCCGCCAGCGCCATGCCCACGCCATTGGCCAGCCCCTGCCCGAGCGGGCCGGTGGTCGTCTCGATGCCCGGTGCGTGGCCGTATTCCGGATGGCCGGCCGTGTGGGAGCCTAGCTGGCGGAAATTCCTGAGCTGGTTGATGTCCATGCCCGGATAGCCAGTGAGATAGAGCAGGCTGTACAGCAGCATCGAGCCGTGCCCAGCCGACAGCACAAAGCGGTCGCGGTCCGGCCAGTCCGGGTTGGCGGCATCAAATTTCAGAAACTGGCGAAACAGGACTGTCGCGACATCGGCCATGCCCATCGGCATCCCCGGGTGGCCCGAGTTGGCCGCCTCCACCGCGTCCATCGACAACGCGCGGATGGCGTTCGCCATATCGCGATGCGCGATCTCCGGCTCGGCATCCGGTGTTCTCATGATTTCCGCCATCGTCTGATCTCCCGGCCTTTCAAATCGCGCGCAAGCGCCCGCCCGCGACGGATCACTCGGCTGGCGCCACAGCGCGCCGCCCCTTATTAGCGGCTGTCTGAACAGAATGCACGTCTTCGCGCGCACGTTTGGCCGGTCAGGCGGCGAGGATCAAGGCAGAATTTGAAAGCGCTGCGGTTTTTCGCCTCGCGGGCGAGATTCGCGGGCTATTCGCGGTCGTCAGGGGTGATCGCGTTGCGCAGTGCGCCCGGCAGTCGGTGCTCGACCGACCTCAACCAGTTGTCCATGCTGGTCCAGCGCTGGCGCATCGCCAGGAACTTCCTGCGGATGAACTCGCTGTTGATGAGCAGCAGCGAGAGCCCGATCAGGATCATGGCCGCGCCAAACGGCAGCGGCAAGGGCAGGACGATAGCCCCCGCGATCAGGAAGATCAGCCCCACGGTCAGCATCACATAACGGCGAATCTCGCCGAGAACGAAACGCGTCATACGAACCTCGTTGCGGGGTTGATCGTTGCTCGTGCTGGACGGGCTGATCTCGTCATCATCTTGTAACATTTCTTGGCTGCCGGCGCATAGATGAAAGCCCCCTGAGGGTTAGGTAGGCATCCGCCTGCCGGAAATCCATGCATGGCCTGCACGCGGAACGTGCGCTCTTGTCCCCACCCCGCGCTTGGCGTATTCGTACGCTCCATGCCGGCGGTTATTATATAAGGATTGTTGGCATATTTACCGGTTGGCGCTGGCGCGGCGTGCCAGCAGCCCCCATTTTGCAGGCAGGCGTGGCCGGGCCACGGCGGTCGCGGGAGCGGGCCGGACGTTTGGATCACGATCGACCTTTATTGTGTTTATGTGTCGTGAACTCGGGCAATCAGCGGCGGAACGGCCGGACACGGGTTTTCAGAACTACGCGCTGTGTCGCGCCGATTGCCGGGGATTTGTGGCACACGAAGAGTTAAAGGCGCGCATAAATGAACGAACAACTTGAGCAACTTGCAACGCGCGCGCAGGGGCCGCTGTTGTTCTGGGGCCGCTCGCTGCGCAATCCGCGCCAGATTTGCAGCCTGTTTCCATCCAGCCCGTTTGTCGGCCGCGCGATGACCGAGGCCATCCTTGCCCGCCCGGCCCCGCACGTCATCGAACTAGGCGCGGGCACCGGCGCCGTTACGCGCCAGCTCATCCGCAACGGCGTCGCGCCGGAAAATCTCACCCTGGTCGAACTGGACGCCGCGCTTGGCGGCCATCTCCGGCGCAGTTTCCCCGGCGTGGACGTGATGGTTGCGCCGGCGCAGCAACTCGCCGGGCTGTGGCACGAACGCGAGGGCCAGCCGGTTGGCGCGATCGTCTCCACCCTGCCGATGCGCCTGTTCCCCAAGCCGATGATCCGCTCGATCATCAAGAGCAGCTTTCAGGTGCTCGCGCCCGGCGGCGTGTTCGTGCAATTCACCTACCGCGACAACAGCCCGGTCCCGATGCGGCTGGCGAAGGCGATGGGGCTGAAGGCGCAGCGGCGCTGTCTCGTGTGGGCCAACCTGCCGCCCGCCGCGATCTGGAGCTACGAGCGCACCGACGCCTGAGCGCGCTTCCG
>CAYFVF010000059.1:0-8995 GCA_964346335.1 uncultured Hyphomicrobiaceae bacterium | reverse complement strand
GTTGTCCGGTGGGGCGGCGGTGCCGACGAGACGGATGTTCGCGATGTTGCCGAAGACTATTACGACAGCGATGATGCCGATACGTTCTACTCAACGATCTGGGGCGGCGAGGACCTGCATATCGGTCTATATGACGATACGAAGGACATCCGCGCGGCCAGCGACGCCACCGTTGACCGGATGGCGGCGATCATCCCCGGTCTTGGCGCGTCGACACGTATCCTCGATATCGGCGCGGGCTATGGCGGGGCGATGCGCCGGGTCAGCAGGTCGCATGGCTGCGAGGCAACGTGCCTGAACATCTCCGAGACCCAGAACGACTATAACCGCGCCAAGACGCGCGCCGCGGGGCTTGGCAGCAAGATCCGCGTCGTTCACGGCGTGTTCGAGGATGTGCCGGAGCCGGATGCGAGCTACGACGTCGTGTGGAGCCAGGACGCCATCCTGCATTCGGATCAGCGCGAGAAGGTGCTCTCGGAAGTCTGGCGGGTGCTCAAGCCTGGCGGCTATTTCGTCTTCACCGACCCGATGCAGTCCGACGACGCCGACCCGAAAGCGCTTCAGCCGGTATATGATCGTCTCCAGCTTTCCAGCCTTGGCTCGCCACGCTTCTACCGCGAGGCTGCGTCCGCGCTCGGCTTCGAGCAGGTCAGCCATGACGATCTGACGGCGCAACTGCGCAACCACTACGCGCGGGTCCGCGAGGAGCTGCTGGCGAACTACGAGAAGCTGCGCGAAAACGGTGCGTCGGCCAAATACCTCGACAAGATGGCCGTCGGGCTGGAGAACTGGGTGAAGGCTGCGGACCAGGGCCATCTGGCCTGGGGTATCCAGCTGTTCCGGAAGCCTGAATAACGACTTGTCGCCGGGCGGTTCACGCCGCCCGGCGCGCCGCGATCGCCTCGGCTATGATCCGGTCGTGATCGAAGGCCAGCGGCGGCAGATCGTCGAGCGCGAACCACTTCGCGTCGGCGGCGTCGTCATCCGCGCGCAAGGCGATCCCACTTTTATCTACCGCACCCCAGGACGCGAGCGAGAGCGTGCGCCCACGCGGGTCCCTGTTAATCGCATCGAAATAGCCGAAAAACGCGAGGGCGGGCGCATTGATCCCCGCCTCCTCGGCAAGCTCGCGCGCAGCGGCATCAGCGACGCGCTCGTCGGTCTCGACAAAGCCGCCGGGCAGCGCCCATTGGCCCGCGAACGGCGGATGGCCACGCTGGATCAGCAGCACTTCTGGCGGCTGGACATCGGTGAACAGCACGACATCAACCGTCACAGCTATTGGCGGGGTATCATGCTCGGAGACCATCTTACGCCGGATCAGGCGGCTTGAGGGTTGACGACGTTGGCCGCCAACTCGCTCAACTTGTCGTCCGCAGTCTTCTCCGCATCCAGCATCGCGTGCAGCAGGTCGGCGTCTTCTGCAAGCTCAAGCTGCCTCGCCCAGCTCGCAAGCGTGCCATAAACCGCGATTTCGTAGTGGCCGATCCGCTGGGCCGAAGCGATCAGCCCGGCATCGCGCAGGCTCGGTGTCTCGATCATGTGCGCCCATTTATCAGCCTCGCCAATGATGCCTTTCATCGACTGATCGTTGTGCGCGCGCGGGTCGATGTCGTGGCGGCGCAACATGTCCTCCAGCTTGGCCACGTGTGACCGCGTTTCGTCGATATGCCCGCTGATCGCCTCCTTGAGCCGGGTGTCGTGCGCGAGATCGGCCAAGGCCGGCAGGGCCTTGGTGAGCTGATGCTCTGCGGAGTACAGCTCCTGTAGCTCGGCGGTGTACATCTGCTTGAAATCGGTGACTTTCATGGCTGTCCTCGTTAAGCGGCGCCGGGTGGCTGTGTTTCGTACGATCACAACACAAAGCGGCGCTTCGGCGTTCCACCGCTTTGTGCGGCTGTCCTTTGCGTTTGCCGATGCAATGATCTAAACACGGCAAGCGGGCATGGCGAAGCGTACTGCACCTGCGCCGGCGATCTATCAAGAGGGACCCAACTTGCTGAGCAGACAGTGGTGGGCGGCACGCATCGCGGCTTGGCTTGAGCACATCCGCCAAGGCGATATCGAGCTGTTCCTGCAGATCTTCCGGGAGTACTTCCACCGCTTCTGGCGGCGCTACGTACTGATCTTCATCCTGATCGGTATCGCTGCGGGCACGACGGCCGCCACGGCCTGGCTGGTGAAGGATGTCGTCAACAGCGTGTTCGTGGATCGCAACGAAAACTTGCTGATCCCCCTTGTCGCCGTGGTCTTGGTCATCTTCCTGGCGAAGGGCCTGAGCACCTATTTCCAGACCGTCCTGTCCCAGCGTATCTCGAACGCGATGGTGGCCGACATTCAAAAGCGGCTGATGAACCATGTGCTCGGCCAGCGCATCGACTTCTTCAGCCGTAATGGCTCCGATGAGCTGTTGATGCGCTTCAACCAGGGCGCGCAGGCGTTCAAGGAGATCCTCAATCTCGTGCTGGTCAACGGTCTGCGCGATATGCTGACGCTGGTGGCGCTGGTCGCTGTCATGCTGGTCCAGGACCCGATGCTCACAATCGTCAGTTTTACAGTCGCGCCGCTGGTGTTTTACGGCGTGTCGGTGCTGATCCGCAAACTCAAGGATCTGACACGCGAGGAACTGGCCGGATTCACCGATCTCAACCGGCTGGTGCGTGAAACCGTGCAGGGGATCACGGTCATCAAGGCATACAATCTTGAGCGGACCCAGCGCGACAATTCCCAGGACGTGATCGAACGCATCCAGGACCGGCGGGACCGCATGGCCGCGCTGCAGGCCGCGCCGATCCCCATGCTGGATACCGTTGGCGGCATCGCGGTGTCGCTGGCGATCCTCTATGCGGGGTTTCGCATGATGTCAGGCGCGTATGACGCCGGCACATTCATGTCGTTTCTCACCGCGTTGCTGCTGGCGGCCGACCCCGCGCGGCGTCTAAGCCAGATGCGCGTGAAGTTGCGCCGGGCGTTCATCGGAGTGCAGATGGTCTTTGACCTGCTTAACAGCGACGACCGGGAGGGGAGTGGGACCGAACAGCTTGTCAGCCCGACGAAGAGGCAAGACGCGGCGGAGGCGCCAGCAATTGCGTTCCGCGGGGTCGAGTTTTCTTATAACAGCGAAACCCCGATTTTAAGCGGGTTGGACCTGGAAGTGAAACAAGGTGAGATGGTTGCGCTTGTCGGGCCGTCGGGCGCGGGCAAATCCACGCTGTTCAAGCTGCTGTTGAAATTCCATGTCCTCGACAGCGGGCGCATAGAGCTGTTTGGCCGCGACATCGCCGATCTGGACACCGCTGCCCTGCGCGATGCCGTCTCGTTCGTCGGCCAGTCAAACTTCATCTTTGCCGGTTCAATCCGCGATAACCTCACGCTGCGCAACGAGGCTGTCAGCCAGGAGCAGATCGAGGCGGCCTGCCGTGCGGTCGGTCTGCATGACGTGATTGCCGCGCTTCCAGAGGGTTATGACACGAGCGTGGGCGAGTTGGGCACGCTGATCTCGGGCGGACAGGCGCAGCGGCTGAACATGGCGCGTGCGATCATCAAGGATGCGCCGATCCTGCTTCTCGACGAGGTGACGTCCGCGCTTGATGCGGAAAACGAGCAGCTCATCAAGGAATACATTCGCTCCCAAGCAAGGCACAAGACAGTGCTGGTCATCGCCCATCGCCTTTCGACGGTGAAGGAGGCAGACCGCATCGCGCTCGTGCAGGACGGCGAAATCGCCGCTCAGGGGCGTCATGATGAACTGGCGGCGACCAATGCGTATTACGAAAAGATTGTGGCGCTCCAGTTCGCCGCATAACTCGCTTGATTGCGCGCCGCTGCACCGGCGGTGCTTCAGCTCTCGCGGAACGCGCGCGCGTGCAGCTTGCTTTCCCGGCAGGGCGGACCGGTGTCCTGCGACGCGCGCTCGAGCCGCATCCGTTTTCTATGAACCGGGATGCATTCCAGCCTTTTGATTTGACGCGCAATTCATCCGAAAACCGGTTCTGATCCCGGATCAGGTCCGGGACATACTTTTCGGATTGCGCGCTAATGCGTTGCCGGGCGCGAGTGCGGGCCGTGCCGGGCGCTGAAGTCGTCGGCGACTGCCGCGCGCACCAGTTCCGCGAAACTTGCAACGTTCAGCCGGCGCATGATGCGCGCGCGATAAACCTCGACTGTGCGCTGGCTGATGGCCAGTTCATACGCAATCTGCTTGTTCTGGTAGCCCTCCAGCAGCAGAGCGAGAACTTCGCGCTCGCGCGGGGTGAGACGCGCCGTCAATCCGCTGCCGATCCGTGGCGGGGTCATCGACGCGCCGCGCGGCCCGCGGCTGATCAGTTGACGTATCAGCCCTGGCAGCGCCACATCATCGATCGGCTTTTCGATGAAATCCTTGGCGCCGATCTTTACGGCCTCGACCGCCAGCGCGACATCCGGCGGGCCTGCCATCACGACACAGGGAATGTCAGGGCGCTGGCGCATCAGCTTGCCGACCAGCCCAAGCACATAGCCATCCGGCACGTTGACATCGATGAGCGCCAATGCGGCATCCAACGTGCCGAGGTCGCGGATGAACATCGCGCCGTTGTCATACCGTTTTACGAGATACGCCGAGTTCGCAAGGATCTTGTCGATCTTGGCGCGCTCCGCATCATCCTCAGCGATCACACAGATTGCATCTTGATCCGGCATTTGCAGATCTCCCCATCACGCTTGCCGCCGGCCGCTCATGCCCAGGTGCAATATTGTCGAACGAGCGAGCGGAACTGCCCGTGTTAGTTGGTCCGGGTATCGGCGGTCAGATGAAACATGAACTGTCCAGCGCAGCGAGCCACGCGAGCGGCGGCATCACCGCGGCACGACTATGTTCACCGCTAACGTGATGGCGCGGCGGCCAAGCGTTTGTCCGCTTGGGCGAAGGCGGTGCAGGGATCTTCATGAGAGAAAGACTTCGAGCCGTTGATGTTCGTGTAACGCATTACGCAACTCCACAAATTGGATTACAGCTACAAGATCACGCATCCGGAGATATCCCCAGACCCCAGAGGAAAATGTAACCAGAATTCCACAGTCGCGTGAATTATGAATCGGCATTCAATCATCACATTTTTCCACAGAAGGTTGCTGTGAACATGATTTCACACGGTTTGTCCGGATATTTGTGCGCTCACGTTGCGCTTCACGGCCTAAATCGGCCCACTGATTTGAGAATTATCAAATAGCGAACGCAGTGAATGACACTGGCGGCTCTTGCGCATCAGTCTTTTGGAGCATCGCAAGAAATGATTACGTAACTTCCACAACTTGGACGGCTGTCACAGATATGGCGTGATGCAGGTATCGAAAATGAGTACCAGTAATCGGGGTGGGTATAAAAATGTCTGATTATGACCTGTCTGTGGTTGAAAAGAAGAAAATACCTCAAGAAACGTCAGGTGAGGCTGTTCATCTCGCGCGATTTATGATGTGGGCGTATGATGAAGTCAACGAGAACCTCAAAGACGATTTCCTGAAGTCAGCGATAAAAACAATACTGTACTACATGTCGAAGAAATACGGGGTCAGCGTCGCCGAACATGCTGGTGCGCTACCCACCAACGCCTCGTGATCGCGGCGTTTTCACTGATGAGGGAATTCGAGACGGGGAGGTAGACGTCTGAACCACCGCACACAGGCGATCCGCCTCCGAGATCGCCCGGCTGCACGGCGCATGTGGCCGCGCGATCGGCAGCGGGGGCTGATGGTTGGCGTGATCCGACAAGCGCGCACGTGTCCCCTGCCGCCCGGATCACGCCAACCAGAATGCTTTTGCGCAGATGCCTTACTGGTTCAGCTGCTCGGCCTCCTCCATAACGCGGTCCTTGGTCTTGTCATATGTCTGCTTGGCCTGCTCGGAGAGTTGGCCGGCGCGTTCGCGCAGCCGCTTGGTCAGGCTCAGCGACTTGTTGTCGGCGGTGAGGAATTCCGGCGCGTCTGTCAGGTCGCCCTGCGTAGCGTCGAGCACGAGTTCGGCCTCGCCCTCTGCGCCCTCGACGCGTGCAAGCTGGCCGAACGGCACGCCAACGTTCTTTTCTCCGACGCCAAGGAAGCCGCCGACGCCGATGATGATAGCCTCGACCTGTCCCTCGGTGTTCATGACCAGATCGTTCACCTTGCCAAGCGTCTCACCGGTCGTGTTGACAATTGGGGTCCCGATGAAGCGGCTGGCGAGATCCTGCTGCTCACCCTGCTTCTCGATGAACGTAACGCCGGTTGCGGTCGTGTCCTGTGCGAGAGCCGGCGTAGCGATCAGCAGGCCGACGACTAATACGGTTGCGGATGTCCGCATGTCTTGCTCCTTCATACTTTAAGGTGGGCTGGCGATGCCCGTGGCGAGCAGCGCAATCTCAGTGGGATATTCGTGATGACGCGACTTGCCAACACTTTGAGACGGTAATGTGTTCCCTCAATCCGCGACAGGGCTTTCCCCGCCTGGTCAACCGGCTATAATTGAGCCAGATCAATTCGCAGGGTCTCTCAGGACGGTAACGTCTTGCGGGTCGGGTATTATCGGAGCACGACCGGATGTCTCAGCAAGAGCACGCCGCCGAGCCGGATACGATCGAGCGCATCGGTCATGTCCAATTCATTCCGGTCGCACGTGTGCCGATGGAAGCGCCGTGGCGCTGGTTGGCGCTGGGCTGGCGGGACATGCGACGCGCGCCTCTGCTGAGCGGTGCTTATGGCGCAGTGTTCTCGGTGATCGCCGCGCTACTGTTGGTCGGGCTGTGGATGGCCGACGTGCCCGCCCTGATCTTGCCGATGGCGGGCGGCTTCCTGATCGTTGGGCCCGTTCTCGCCGCCGGGCTTTATCGGATGAGCGCGCTGATCGAGCGCGGAGAGAAGGTCACGCTCCGCGATACCCTGCTGGTCAATATCCAGTCGCCCGGCCAGCTCGCGTTCATGGGCGTGCTGCTGATGATCGCGTTTTTCGCGTGGGTCGAGATCGCGCTGCTGCTGTTCATGCTGGTGTTCGGCCCCATCGCCATGCCGCCTGTCACCGACTTCATCGCCACGCTGCTGCTGGAGCCGCGCGGTTTGATTCTGCTGATCGTCGGGACCTTTCTGGGGGCGGTGCTCGCCGCGATCATCTTCGCAAGCACGGTGGTGTCCATTCCTTTGATGATGACGCGCGAGATTGACGCCGTGACCGCCATCATCACGAGCTGGCGCGCGGTGGCGGCCAACCTCAGCGTGATGGCGCTCTGGGCGGTGCTGATCGCCGCGATCATGGCGCTTGGCTTCGCGCTGTTCTTCGTCGGGCTGGTTATCGCGTTTCCGCTGATCGGCCATGCCACCTGGCATGCGTTCCGCAAGCTTGTCCCGGATGAGCCGGTGCAGGGGCTCGAAGCAGACGCGGTGGCCGCGCCGGTGTCTCAGGCGGAGTGATCGCGCGGAGGCTGCGAAGTTGAAGGCGTGTTGGCGGGTGGCGCGTGCTGCGGCTTTTCCTGTCGGGATTCGTCTTGGCTATCCGGTGGCGGAGCCTCATCCTCAAGTATGCGGTAGGCCGCGCCGTCCAGGTCCTCGAACTGGCCGCTGCGCAGCGCCCACATGAACGCGAGGACGCCGAGCAGCCCCAGAAACAACGCCACTGGGATCAGCCAGGCGAGCGCCGTCATCGCGCCGGCTCCAGTGCGATGGATGCCCCGCGCAGCCGCAGCGCGTTGCCCGTGACCACGATCGACGAGGCCGACATCGCGATCGCGGCGACCAGTGGCGTGACGTATCCGGCCATCGCGAGCGGAATGCAGATCGCATTATAGCCCGTCGCCAGCGCGAAGTTCTGGAGCGCAGAGCCCCGCGCGCGCCGCGACAACGCAATCGCCTCGGCGACAGGGCCAAGGCGCGCGCCCTGAAAGATCGCATCCGCCGCTGTCTGGCTGATATGCGTGGCCGTGGACGGCGACATCGAGGCGTGACCGGCGGCGAGCGCGGGCGCATCGTTCAGCCCGTCGCCGACCATCAGGACCTTTCGCCCGGCATCCTTGAGCGCGTCGAGCGCGCGGATCTTGTCGTCCGGGCGCTGAGCCGCGTGCCAGTCCGTCACGCCGACCGCGCAGGCCACATGCGCAACCGCCGCCTCGCGATCGCCGGAGAGAATGCGCACATCCAGTCCGGCGCGTTGAAGCATGGCGACCGTCTGCGCCGCGTCGGGGCGCAAGCTGTCCTCAAACGCGAACTTCACCGGCTGTCGGCCGCGCCGTGCGAGCCAGACTCGTCCGCTATCCTCGCCCGCGACCTCCGTCACACCGCACCAGCTGGCCGAGCCGAGCCGCGCCTCCCCCTCCGCCGACGTGTGGGACAGTCCCTGACCTGGAAACTCGCGTACGCCTTCGGCGGGCGTGATCGAAAGACCGCGCGCGGTGGCTTCGGCCACGATCGCCTTGGAGTACGGATGGCTGCTCGCCAGCGCCATCGCCCCCGCCTCGGCCAGCGCTTCGTCGCCGATCGCGGCGCCATCCAACAGTTGCGGCGTCCCGAGCGTCAGCGTGCCGGTCTTGTCGAGGATCACCGTGTCCACTTCGGCAAGCCGCTCGAAGCCATCAGCAGCCTTCAGCACGATGCCGTTTGCGAAGAAGCGCCCCGACGCCACCACCTGTACCGCCGGAACGGCCAGCGCCAGCGCACAGGGGCAGGTGATGATGAGCACCGCGATGGCGTAGGTCAGCGCGGTTTCCCAGCCCGCCCCGGCAATCAGCCAGCCGGTGAAGGTCGCCAGCCCGAACATGTGCACCGATGGCGCGTAAATCCGCGCGGCGCGGTCGGCGAGGCGCACATAAGCGCCCTTGGCCTGTTCGGCCGTTTCCATGAGTCGGCGAATCTCGGCGAGCAGCGTGCTGTCATCCGCCGCGCGCACCTCCATCTCGATCGGCGCGCCCAGGTTGAGGGTGCCGGCGTGTATATCAGCGCCCACCGCGATCGCGCGGGGCAGCGTTTCGCCCGTGATGAGGCTCTCGTCGATCTCGCT
>CAYFVF010000058.1:0-9052 GCA_964346335.1 uncultured Hyphomicrobiaceae bacterium | reverse complement strand
TTCGCGCCCTTGCGCACGCCATGTCTGCAATCTGAGGTTGATAGACAATTATGCCTCCACACCGAACCCAGCCCGTGAACGTGCACGAGGCATACCGGCACGAAGCGCGCCGCGTGCTGATCAATGGGGAGCAACGCGCGCTCAGTTCGGGTGCGCAAGGCGCGATTCGGTTATGACCGCAAAGGTGAGGGACGCGCTGCAAGGCCGTCGGGTTGCCTTCGTAACCGCGAGCGGCAATAATCCGGGCGACCCCGCGGCATGAACGAGAGCAACGATGCAAGGCAGCGACGAGACCCCCGATCTGCGGCAGCGCCTGAGCGAGTTGCAGCGCGAACATCGCCAGCTCGACGCGCGTATCGCCGAGATGGAAGATGCCGCCGCGATCAACCAGCTCGAAATCTCGCGGATGAAGAAACGTAAGCTGTGGCTGAAGGATGAAATTGCGCGAATCGAGGATCAGATCTTCCCGGATATCATCGCGTGACGCTGAGCCAGCGCCTGTGGACAAGCCGCCTGCGCCTTTGCGCATGTGACAGGTCGGCCTAGAATAAGAGCGTCTCGCGATCGGTTGGAGCCGCGTCACCGGCGGTGCGGGAGTGGATTGCTTCGCTGTGCTCGCAATGATCGGCATGAACCGATTCAATCCGTTCAAACATGGCTCTAATCTCGATGGGTTGCCGGTCTTGCCAGACCGGCCGATTGCTAACGGAACAAAGCGGTGGCGCAACCTGTTGTCGGCATAATCATGGGCAGCCAGTCGGATTGGGCCACCATGCGCGCGGCCGCCAATCTGCTGGATCAGTTCGCCGTGCCCCATGAAACGCGCATTGTCTCGGCCCATCGCACACCCATGCGACTGTATGAATATGCACAATCCGCGCGCGACCGCGGTCTCAAGGTGGTCATCGCCGGCGCGGGCGGCGCGGCGCATTTGCCAGGCATGACAGCGGCGATGACGCCACTGCCCGTCTTGGGCGTTCCGGTGAAAAGCGCGACGCTTTCCGGTCAGGACAGCCTTTTATCCATCGTGCAGATGCCCGCCGGCGTCGCGGTCGGCACCCTGGCGATAGGGGAGGCCGGGGCGGCCAACGCCGGTCTGCTTGCCGTTCAAATCCTTGCCCTCGATGACGCCGCGCTCGCGGCAAGGCTTGACGACTGGCGCGCGCAGCGCAGCGCCGACGTCGCGCAGACCCCGACCGACAATGACTGAAGCACTCCAGCCCGGCAGCATCATCGGCATTCTCGGCGGCGGCCAGCTCGGCAAAATGCTCGCGCAGGCCGCGGCGAAGCTGGGGTTTCACGCGCATGTGTTCTCGCCAGACGACGACGCGCCGGCCGCGCATGTGGCCGCACAATACGTCAAGTCGGATTACCATGATGCCAGGGCGCTGACAGCCTTCGCACGCGGAGTCGATGTGCTCACCTACGAGTTCGAGAGTATTCCCGCCGACTGCCTTGCGGTGGTCGAGGACATCGCGCCCCTGCGCCCCAACCGTCGGGCGCTGGCTGCCACACGCGACCGGCTGCACGAACGCGAGTTGCTGAACACTGTTCAAGCGTCGACCGCCCCCTGGGCACGGGTCAATCACGAAGCGCAGATCGAGACGGCCTATGATGCGCTGGGCGGGCCGACCGGGCCGGCTGGCCTGTTCCTGAAAACACGCCGGCAGGGCTATGACGGCAAGGGCCAGTTTCGCATTCACAGCCGCGCAGACATCGGCGGGGCGCGTCGCTGGCTGGGGCAGCGCGAGGCAATTCTGGAACACGGCATCAGCTTCGATTTCGAGTTTTCTGTTATCGCCGTGCGCGGCTTCAGCGGGTCCTGCCTGTTTTATGATCCGCCGCGCAACCAGCATATCGAGGGCCGTCTGGCGGTCAGCCGCGTGCCGGCCGGCCTCATGGACGCCGAGTTCGAGGCGGCCCGCAACATCGCCGAATCGCTCTTGAACGCGCTGGATTATTACGGCGTGCTTGCCGTCGAATTTTTTGCGGACCGTGCGCAAGGGCGCGTCCTTGTCAACGAGATGGCCCCGCGTGTGCACAATACCGGCCACTGGACGATCGAAGCCTGCGCCGTCAGCCAGTTCGAGAACCATATCCGCGCGATTGCCGGCTGGCCGTTAGGCTCGACGACACGGCACAGCGATGCCGAGATGGTGAATGTCATCGGTCCGGATATCCACGACTGGGCCGCGGTGCTTCGCGGCAATCCGGGGCGCTGTTTGCATATTTACGGCAAGACCGAGGCCGCCTCAGGCCGCAAGATGGGCCATTACGTCGATCTTCTTGGGCGCGCGCCGAGCACTTGAGCGCCAACCAACCCAACAATTTCAGGGCAACTTTGCGCTTGCAGATAGACGCGGCCCCACCCGATTGCTATATCTACGACGACGAGCCGACGATAGTCGGCACGCCGAATTTGCTTTTTTACCGACCGAAAGGAAAGGAGGGCACGTGCAAGTACAAGTTCGTGACAACAATGTCGATCAGGCGCTGCGCGCCTTGAAAAAGAAGATGCAGCGTGAGGGTATCTTCCGGGAAATGAAGCTACGGAACGCCTACGAGAAACCGTCGGTCCGGCGCGCGCGCGAAAAATCAGAAGCTGTTCGCCGGGCCCGAAAGCTGGCGCGCAAGCGTGCACAGCGCGAGGGCCTGCTCCCGTCAAAGCGCAAGAGCCGCTGACGGCTCTTGCCCTCACGCTCGCTTTTCGGTTGCAACAAACCGGGCAACTGCAACTCGTGCGCCGCCCAATTTTGCGCCGAGGTCAACGGAACGTAATTCAGCCCAAATCGCGTTTTAGTCTGGAAAATCACTGACCAATGGGCGCAACCGCCCTTCGGCAGACTTTGGCGAAACAGGGCTCTTAGCCACGATGCATGTAGCCGCAGGCAGGTACAAGCTGGGCGTCGCGGGCGCTCTTGCTGCTGGCATGGCGCTCTCGGCCTGTCAGACAGGCAACGTCGCATCACAACTTTCGCCGGAGCAGCGGCAGGCCAACCTGGAGCAGAAGCGCAACATCGCTTCGCTCACGCGGGTGGTCGAGCAGAACCCGCGCGATCCCGAGGCGTTGAACATACGGGGCACGGCCTTCGGCCAGACAGGTCAATACAAGCAGGCGATCGCCGATTTCAGCGCCGCGATCCGTCTGGAATCGCGTTTTCATCAGGCCTATGCCAATCGCGCCCTCGTTTACGCCAAACTGGGCAAGCTGCGCGAAGCGCTGTCCGATTACGATCGGGCTATCGAGATCGCGCCTGAGTACGCCGTCGCTTACAGCGGGCGCGCACAGGTGTTCCGCAAGGCGGAGAAATACGAGGCCGCGCTGGCGGATTACAGCAAGGCTCTCGACCTCGCAGGGCGTGATCCGGCGATGCGCTTTAACCGTGGGCTGGTCTACCAGAAGCTCTCGCAACACCAGAACGCCATCGAAGATTTCGACGAGGCGATCAGCTCCCGGCCGGACGAAATTGAGCCATATTTCGCGCGCGGTATTAGCCGTCTGGCGTTGTCAAACTACGCGGTCGCCTACAAGGATTTGTATAAAGCTGCGGTCGCGCGCAAGGATTCCGTGAAAGCCTGGACACTGGCGGGGAAAACGGCGGAAGGCGCGGGCGACAAGAAACGCGCCGCGTCGGCCTATCGCCGGGCTCTCCGGCTTGAATCGAATTACAAGCCAGCTCATGACGGGCTGCGGCGGGTGGGCTCCGAAGAGGCCTGACCCACGTTGCGGCGCGGCAAATGACCTCTGCGCGATCGGCCTGTTTGAGCGGCGCCTCTTGTATTCAGGTGGTTGATTTACGCCGGCTGCGGGCGGTCTTGGTCGGCGACGTCCCGGCCGGCTGACTTCTCGTCGTCGAGTTGTTCTGGCTGGTTTTACCAGGTGCAGTCTTGGTGGGGGCGGTCTTGCGGCTGGCGCCCTTTGCCGCCGGCTTAGCGCTGTTGGCCACTTGAATGCGGTCTTCGCCATGGGCGCTGATGATCACATGGCGGTGCGGATAGGGGATCGTGATCCTCGCCTCGTCGAGCGCATGCTTGATGGCGCGGTTGATGTCGAAGCGCACCGGCCAGTACGCCTCGTTAAGCGTCCACGCGCGAATTTGCAGATTCACCGAGCTATCGCCATAGCTGGAGACCAGAACCTGCGGGGGGTCAGGCTCGCGCAGAACGCGATCGTCCGCCTCGACCATCGCCCTGAGAACGTCGCGCGCCCTGTCGATGTCGTCGTCGTAGGAAATTCCTGCCTCAAGCACGAGTCGGCGATACGGATTGCACGTATAGTTGACGATGGTATCCGCCCAGATCTTTGAGTTCGGAACGGCGATGAACATTCCATCGAAGTCTTTGAGCTTGGTCATGAACAGGCCGATCTCTTCGGCCGTGCCGCTTTTGCCAGCCGCCTCGATCCAGTCGCCCACCTGGAACGGGCGCAGGATCAGGAGCATCAAGCCGGCCGCAACGTTTTGCAGCGTTCCCTGGAGCGCGAGCCCGATCGCGAGGCCCGCTGCGCCGATCACGGCGATCAGACTCGCCGTCTGCACACCGAACTGGGCGAGCACGAGCACCAGCGTGAAGCCGAGGATGATGTAGCGCACCACCTGCCCGAGCACAGGGATCAACGTGGCGTCGAATTTCGCGGCGTCTTCCAAGCGGGTACGAACCGCGCGGGCCGCCCAGCCGGCGAGTGTATAGCCGGCGATCAGGATGATGACCGCGGAAACCAGGCTCAGGGCGAACGCTGTCCCCTGTTCGAGAAGCTCGCTGGCCAACGCCGAAAGCTGGCCTGCGTCCGCAAGGCTGTCCATATCGCGTATTCTCTTGGCTGCCTGCTGACCATCATGAATGACCGGCGCGCGGCCGGTTCATCACAACGCCTTGGCGATCTCTTCGGTCATCTTCTTGGCGTCGCCGAGCACCATCATGGTGTTGTCGCGATAGAATAGCGGATTGTCGATGCCGGCGTAGCCGGATCCGAGCGAGCGCTTGTTGAACAGCACGGTCCCCGATTTCCAGACCTGGAGCACCGGCATCCCGTAAATCGGCGAGGACGGATCGTCTTCAGCCGCCGGGTTGGTCACGTCATTTGCGCCAATCACATAGACGACGTCGGCCTGGGAGAACTCGTTATTGATGTCCTCAAGCTCGAAAACTTCATCATATGGCACTTGCGCCTCGGCAAGCAGCACGTTCATGTGCCCGGGCATGCGGCCCGCCACCGGGTGAATCGCGTAGGCCACGTCCACGCCTTCAGCCTTGAGAGAGTCCGCCAGCTCGCGCAGCGCGTGCTGAGCCTGGGCCACAGCCATCCCGTACCCAGGGACGATAATCACCTTCGCCGCGTTCTTCATCATGAAGGCAGCATCATCGGCCGAACCGCGCTTGATCGTCCGCTCGATCCCGTCATCCGCTGCTGCGACGGACTCGCCGCCGAATCCACCGAGGATCACCGAAATGAACGAGCGATTCATCCCCTTGCACATGATGTACGACAGGATCGCGCCCGAGGACCCGACCAGCGCGCCGGTGATGATCAGCGCGACGTTGCTGAGTGTGAATCCGATGCCCGCGGCGGCCCATCCGGAATAAGAGTTAAGCATCGACACCACGACCGGCATGTCCGCGCCGCCGATAGGAATGATGAGCAGCACGCCTATTGCGAAGGCCAGCAACGTCAGCGCCCAGAATGCCGCATGCGATTCCGCGACGCAAAACGCAATGACGAGCAAAACAATGATGATACCGATGGCGATGTTGATCAGATGCCGCGCTGGCAAGAGGATCGGCTTGCCGGACATGCGCCCGTCAAGCTTGAGGAACGCGATCACCGAGCCGGTAAAGGTCACCGCACCGATGGCGGCGCCGATCGACATTTCGATCAGCGAGACGGTGTAGATCGAGCCCGGGGAACCGATATCAAAAGCGCCCGGTGCGTTCAGTGCGGCGGCGGCCACGAAGACCGCCGCGAGTCCGACAAGGCTGTGGAAAGCGGCGACGAGCTGCGGCATCGCCGTCATGGGAATCCGGCTGGCGATGTAAGCGCCGATGCCGCCTCCAATGCCGAGGCCCGCCAGGATCAGCAGAAACTTGAGCGCGTCTGGAACGGCGACAGCCAGCGTCGTCAGCACGGCGATGGCCATACCAGCCATACCCAGATAGTTGCCGCGCCGTGAAGTTTCCGGGTTCGACAGCCCCCGCAGCGTCATTATGAAAAGCACGCCAGCGCCGAGATAAAGCAGCGCGACCAGATCAGCAGGCATGAGACTTCCCCCCGCGCCGCGTTATTGTTTCTCTTTCTTCTTGTACATCGCCAGCATCCGCTGGGTGACCAGAAAGCCGCCGAAAATATTGACCGCGGCCATGACCAACGCAAGAAAGCCGAACACGACAGCGATCCACGCGTCTTGCGCGCCTTCAGCCGCCTCGACGCCGACAGACAGCAGCGCGCCGACCACGATCACCGATGAGACCGCGTTGGTCACCGACATCAACGGCGTATGAAGGGCCGGCGTCACGCTCCAGACCACGTAGTAGCCGACGAAGATCGCCAGAACGAAGATGGCGAACAGGTAGACGAACGGGGCGATTGCCGCGCCCGCGCCAGCGGCCGCGTGGGCAGGGGTCGCCAACACTGCGCAGGTCAGCGCCAGGGCCGCGCCGGAAACAAGACTTGCCAGTCGATGGGTCATTGGTTCTCTCCCGTCAGGACCGGATGAATGACCGCGCCGTCGCGGGTCAGGGCCGTACCCTTGATGATGTCGTCGTCCCAGTCGATCTTGATCGCGCCGGCCTCGCCGTCGATGATCAGTTCGCTGAACGCGTAGAGGTTGCGCGCATACAGGCTGGATGAATCGCCCGGCACCTGCCCCGGGATATTGAGAGGCCCCATGATGCGCACGCCGCCATGCATGATGTCCTCGCCCGGCTGGGTCAGCTCGCAGTTGCCGCCGCGCTCCGCCGCCATGTCGAGGATGATCGAACCGGGTTTCATCGCCTCGGCCATCTCGGCGGAGATCAGCCGCGGGGCCGGACGCCCCGGGATCAGCGCGGTCGTGATGACGATATCCTGGGACTTGAGATGCTCGGCGATGAGTTCGTTCTGCTTGCGCTTGTAATCGTCGGACATTTCCTTGGCATAGCCGCCAGCCGTTTCCGCCTCGCGGAACTCCTCATCCTCGACGGCGACGAATTTCGCGCCGAGCGATTTTACCTGCTCCTTCACGGCTGGACGGACGTCCGTGGCGCTGACCACGCCGCCAAGCCGGCGCGCCGTCGCGATCGCCTGAAGCCCGGCCACGCCCGCGCCCATGACGAACACCTTGGCGGGCGGCACCGTGCCCGCGGCCGTCATCATCATCGGCATCGCGCGCCCGAACGCGGCCGCCGCATCCACCGCGGCCTTGTACCCGGCGAGGTTTGATTGCGAGGACAGCACATCCATGGATTGCGCGCGGGTCACGCGCGGCATCAACTCCATCGAGAACGCGATAACGCCCTGCTCCGCCAGCGCGTCTGCGGTCTCGCGCGGGCCGAACGGCTCAAGCATCGCGGCCAGCGCAGCGCCGGACTTCATCGCCTTGATCTGCGCGTGGCTTGGCGGGCGCACCTTCAGCACCAGATCGGCGCCGTCCAGAGCCGCCTCGGCGGTGTCGCTCAACTCCGCGCCAGCCCGTTCGTAGTCGTCATCAGGGAAATAGGATCGCGCGCCCGCGCCGCGCTCGATCACGACCTTGCATCCGAGCTTGATATATTTCTTCGCCGCCTCGGGGCTTAATGCGACGCGGGTCTCCGTCTCGTCTTCGGCCGGAACGGCGATCTTTATCATTCTCTGCTCCGATTGCGGTCATAGTCCCAGGGCCGGCAGGCCGGAAGCATGAAGCAGGGCCACGCGAACGTCTCCCCGCCGCGGCAAGCGTGTGCGATCTGTGTGGATCAAAGCAGGAAGATGGCCATCAGGACAAGGACAAGCACCACGATCCCCGCGCCCCACTGAAACAGCGTGATGAACAGGTTATAGCTCCGCTCGTGTTCCTGATATTCCATGCCGTTGTTCTCGGGATCCCCGTTGTCCATGCCAGCCCCGCGGCGCGCCCCCAGCCCTTAAGTCACCGGGACTATATCAAAGCCACCCTTTTGGGCAACCTTAATGCGCCGCCTTTTCAGAGGCTTGCCCGGCACCGGACTGCGCGCGCGAACAGACCCGGCGTCGCGCCAACAAAAAGGAGCCGCCCGGCGCGCGGGCAGCTCCATGACTGCGGTATTCGTGGCCCTGGACGTGGCCGGCTTACATCATGCCGCCCATGCCGCCCATTCCGCCCATGTCCGGCGCGCCGCCGCCTTTTTCTTCCTTCGGCGATTCGGCGATGCCGGCTTCGGTGGTGATCATCATGCCCGCAACAGAGGCGGCGTCCTGCAGCGCGGTGAGGACAACCTTGGCCGGGTCAATGACGCCAGCCTCGACGAGATCCATGTACTCGTCCAGCGCCGCGTTGTAGCCCCAGTACGGATCATTCTTCTCCAGCACCTTGCCGACAACGATGGAGCCTTCCACGCCGGCATTTTCGGCGATCTGACGGATCGGCTCCTGCAGGGCGCGCCGGACGATCTTGACGCCGGCTTCCTGATCGGCGTTCTCGCCCTCAATCGTGATGGCATTGACGGCGCGCAGCAGCGAGACGCCACCGCCCGCGACGATACCTTCTTCGACAGCCGCACGCGTCGCGTTCAGCGCGTCATCGACGCGATCCTTCTTCTCCTTCACCTCCATCTCGGAGGCGCCGCCGACGCGGATCACGGCCACGCCGCCGGCCAGCTTCGCCAGACGCTCCTGCAGCTTCTCGCGGTCGTAATCCGAGGTGGTTTCCTCGATCTGCGCACGGATCTGTGCAACGCGGGCCTCGATGTCCTGCTTGTCGCCAGCACCGTCGACGACCGTCGTGTCGTCCTTGGTGATGGAGATGCGCTTGGCCCGGCCGAGCATGTCGATCGTGACGTTATCCAGCTTGATTCCAAGCTCATCTGAAACGACCTGACCGCCGGTCAGCACAGCGATGTCCTG
>CAYFVF010000057.1:0-9355 GCA_964346335.1 uncultured Hyphomicrobiaceae bacterium | reverse complement strand
CACTAGGCGTGCCATGGCGCGGCAGCCAAGCTACGACCCTATTCAAACGGCTTCACCGCCCATTCGCGCACGTTCTGGTGTTCGATCGTCGCGCCAGCACCCTCCGCGATCAGCGTCGTCAGCATCAGCCGGCTCGGCAACCCGGTCAACGGTTCACCGCGCAGGCTTTCATAAGCGCGGATGGCGCTGCGCGTGCCGCGCCCGAAAATTCCGTCGATCGGCCCGGTGTAAAGGTTGCGCGCCTGGAGCTCTTTCTGCATGTCGATCACTTCCTGCTCCGTCGCGATCATGGTGCGCTCCGACAGATGCTCGATAACATGCGCAAAGGCGCCCACATTCACCGCCGTGTTGGCGATGATGTCGGGCTTCTGCCGCCGCACGACATTGCCCTGGCTGAGCAAAAGCCGGGTGCGGGTGTAGGTGCCGACATTCAGGCCGACGACAATCGGGCCATCGTCGGTGTCCATCAGCAGCGGCGAGCCGGATGACGCGCCGCCTGTATCGCAGTCATGCAGCAGCAGGTCATCGGCCCCGGAGAAATGCTGACGGATATAGCGCCACTCGATGCCCTGGAAGCTGCGGCGGATATCGCAGCGGCCGCTGTAGGCAAGCTGCCAATGGGTGAAATCCCAATGATAGCTGAGCTGGAAGATGCGGCGCTGGCGCGACGCTTCGACCAACTGGTCCGCGGGCCGGGGCGATACCTCCAGCGCGCCGAACTTGCAAACCGGCCGGCGCAGCTTGGCGAGCGCCCAGTCCTTGGGCGCGGAAAGCGGCGGCTCCTTGCCGAAACGGGTTGTGCCGACGGCCACGCCGTGCTTTGGCGCGCCCGACATTCGGCCGGACAACCCCGACGACAGCGACAGGCCGTCGTGCTCCAGCCGGAAGCTCATGTCGAACAGGTCCGGCAGGCGGCCATTTCGCGGCTGGAAGAGGCAATGAGATGCCGTCGCGACCACGTTGGGCGCAACACAAAAAGCCGAGCACAGCGTCTGTGTGCCCGGCTCGTAGATCATACCGATCTTGCCGGCCAGATGGCTGTATTGCGGCGGCACTTCACGCCGCTGATCCTCGCCGAATACCGCCGCCGACGTGGTGCCGCTGAACGCGAGAAGACCCGTCGCCATCATGGCTAGACCAGCCTTCCAAGCCCCCCAAACCGCCGTACCTCGAACACCCCGAAACGCCCGCCCAAGCATGTGTCTCTTCGTATCCCCTCTTGCGCATTCGGCGAGGCACCCCCCCGGTTTTCCGCCGTTTTTCGCGCATCGCAACCGCCTAGTACGCACTGAATGGACAAACTTTAACATGCCGGAAAGTGACCAGTAATGAGGCTGCGCATATATGCGAGATATCGCAATCGGAAATCCAACAGGAGAAGATTAAGTCCAATGGCGCAAGAGTTCAACAAATGTGAGGCAGCCAAGCGCAGTCCGTGGCGTCGCGCGGGACTGGGCGCGGCGGCCGTCGTGCTTGTGGGCGCGCTCGCTGGCGCATCAGCGTGGCAAACCGCTGGCAACACCGGATCATCTCTCATCACACCGGCCCGGGCGCAGCAAACGCAGGCGCCATTCAGCTTCGCGGACCTCGCGGAACAAGTTCGCCCGGCCGTGGTCAGCATCGAGGTCAGCGGTCGCAGCCGGTCAGCCCGCGGGCCTGGACGGCGCGGCGGCGATAACGAAGATTTCTTCGGCCTTCCTGAAGACCATCCGCTGCGCGATTTCTTCGAGCGTTTCGGCGAGCGGATGCCATCGCCAAATCGTCCGCGTCCGTCCCGCTCAGCCGGGTCCGGCTTCCTCATCTCCCAGGATGGCTACATTGTCACCAATAACCACGTCGTGGAGAATGCCGAGCGCATTGAAGTGACGATTGGCGACGAGCCGAAGACCTATGATGCGAAGCTGATCGGCACGGATGCACGCACCGATATCGCGCTCGTCAAGATCGAAGGTAACGGCGACTTCCCGCATCTCGAATTCGCCGGTGAGCCGGTCCGCGTTGGCGACTGGGTTCTGGCCGTCGGCAACCCGTTCGGCCTCGGCGGCTCGGTGTCCGCCGGCATCGTCTCCGCGCGGGGCCGCGACATCGGCTCCAGCCCGTATGATTTCCTTCAGGTCGATGCCGCCATCAATAAAGGCAACTCCGGCGGCCCGTCGGTCAATCTCAACGGCGAGGTTGTCGGCGTGAACACGGCGATCTTCTCGCCCTCGGGCGGCAATGTCGGCATTGCGTTCTCGATCCCCGCCGGCCTCGTTCAGGAGATCGTGCAGGACCTGCGTGATGACGGTCAGGTTAACCGTGGCTGGCTCGGCGTGACCATTCAGGATGTCGACAAGGACCTGGCCGAGGGTCTTGGCATGGACCCGAGCGACCCGCATGGCGCGCTCGTGACCAACATCCTCGATGAGGGTCCTGCGGCGAATTCCGAGGTCCGCGTGGGCGATGCGATCATTTCGGTCAACGGCGAGCGTATCGAAGGCTCGCGTGATTTGGCCCGCAAGATCGCAGCGATCCGCCCCGGGGCGGAAACCGAGCTCAAGGTGATGCGGAATGGCCAGGAAGAGAGCGTCATGATCGAGCTTGGTCAGTTCCCAACTTCCGATCGGATGGCCGCGCTGCAGCCGTCAGAGCCGTCTTCGCTCAAGCTGGAGGATCTCGGTATAACCCTGGCGCCCGCCGATGAGGAACTGCGTGGCGATCGCCGCCGGGACGACCAGGGCGAGCCAGAGGGCGTTCGCATCGCCGAGGTCGAGCCCGGTTCCGTCGCACAGGACAAGGGCCTGCGCGCTGGCGACATCATTGATGAGGTCAGCGGCCAGCCGGTCTACAGCGCACGCGACATCCGGCGCAGCCTGCGCGACATGCGGCGGGACCAGACTGGCGTGGCGGTGCTGCGCGTGCGCCGTGGCGACCAGCGCCGCTTCGTGGCCCTGCCGCTGGAAGCCCAGCAGTAAATCATTGCCATAGCTGGCATCCCCCGCCCGGCCGTCCTATGATGGCCGGGCAAACTTGTTTGAACGCCCCAACGCCCGCGATACACCATCGGCCATGCGCATCCTGATCATCGAGGACGACGAAACCGCCGCGAGCTACCTGATCCGCGCATTGAAGGAAGCCGGACATCTTTGCGATCTCTTCGCGGACGGTGATGCCGGGCTGGACGCCGCGCTTGCGGGCGAGCACGAGGTGATGATTATCGACCGCATGCTGCCGGGGCGCGACGGCATCAGCATCATCGAGGCTTTGCGCCGCGAGGGCATCAAGACGCCTGTGCTGGTGCTGAGCGCGCTGGGCGGGGTCGATGACCGCGTAACCGGCCTGCGCGCGGGCGGCGATGATTACCTGACAAAGCCATACGCCATGTCGGAGCTTCTAGCGCGGGTGGAAGCGCTCGCGCGGCGTCCGGCCCCGGAAGAGGCCGAGACGCGCTATGCTGTCGGCGATCTCGTACTGGACCGTCTCGGACACAAGGTGACGCGCGCGGGCACGCCGGTGCCGCTTCAGCCGCGCGAATATCGCTTGCTGGAGTATCTTATGAAACACGCCGGGCAAGTTGTCACACGGACGATGTTGCTTGAGAATGTCTGGGACTATCACTTTGATCCGCAGACCAATGTCATTGATGTCCACATTTCGCGGCTCCGCGCAAAGATCGACAAGGGCCATGACCGCCCGCTTCTACATACGGTCCGGGGCGCGGGGTACATGGTCAGCGAAACCGGGCCCTAACATTTTCCGCAGCACCGCCTTTCGCCTCTCGCTCCTGTATTCGGGGCTGTTTGCCGCCGCGGCCGCGCTGGCCATGGGCTACGTCTACTGGCAGACCAACGTTTTTTATGCCCGCCAGCTTGACGAGACGATCCAGGCCGAGATCCTCGGGCTCGCGGAACAGTACCGCACGGGCGGGCTCGCGCGCCTGAACCGGGTCGTCGTGCAGCGCAGCGCCACGCCGAGCGGCGGGCTTTACCTGATCGTGGGTCGTGACGGCCAGCGCGTGTCCGGAAATTTCCGGACACCTTCGCGGGAGTTGCTTGAGAGCACGGGGCGCGCGCAATTCAGCTACCGCGCGGCGGCGCCGGGCGGGGAGGAGACGCGCCTTGCGCTTGGGCAGGTGTTCCACTTGCGGGACGGGCACCAGCTCGTGGTCGGGCGCGACATCGAAGAGCGGCGCAAGCTCAACCAGATTTTTGCGGCGGCGTTCGCGTGGGGGATCGGCCTGATCGCGCTGATCGGTGTGCTTGGCGGCCTGTTGGTCAGTCGCGTCCTGTTGCGACGGATCGGCACGGTGACCGAGACAAGCCAGCGGATCATGCACGGCGACCTGTCGCAGCGCGTGCCACTGGCTGGGACGGGCGATGAACTCGACCGGCTCGCGGAGAGCCTCAACATCATGCTCGACCGGATCGAGCAGCTCATCAGCGGACTGCGCGAGGTTTCGGACAATATCGCTCACGATCTCAAGACGCCGCTCACCCGCATGCGCAACCGGATCGACACGGCGCTGCGCGAAACGCCGAACGAAACGGACTATCGCGAAACGCTGATCCAGACGATCGAGGAAGCCGACGAGTTGATCCGCACCTTCAACGCGCTGCTCAGCATCGCGCGGCTGGAGGCTGGCGCGCAGACCAAGGACTTCGAGATATTTGACCTTGCCGCGCTGGCGGCGGATGCGGTGGAACTTTACGAGCCGGTGGCCGAAAGCGACGGCATCACGATTTCACTTGCCGCGCCGGAGAGCGCGCAGGTCATGGGCCACCGCCAATTGCTCGCGCAGGCGACAGCCAACCTGATCGACAACGCTTTGAAATACGCCCGGCCAGATAACGGTCACGGCGCGGCAATCACCGTGGCTGTCGAGCGTGCGGGATCGCAGGTCCGCCTGATCGTCGCGGACAACGGCCCCGGGATCCCCGAAGCGCAGCGCGCGCATGCGCTCAAACGCTTCACCCGGCTTGAGACCAGCCGCTCGCGTCCGGGCAGCGGGCTTGGGCTAAGCCTTGTTGCGGCGGTTGCGCAGTTGCACGGCGGGACGATCGCGCTTGAGGACAACCAGCCCGGCCTGCGCGTGGTGGTCAGCTTGCCTGCGCGCGGCGGCGTAGCCCCTACAGGAAAGGCGAACGCATGAGCGCCATGCCATTGAGCGAACAGATCGCGGCCACGCCAGTCGTTGGCGACGCTGACGCGGCAGACCGTTTCGTGGCTGACCTGGCGAAACAGGCGGGCGACGCGGGGCTGGACGACCTCGCCGGACTGCTGGAACAGGATGGCACGGCGCGCGCGCTCCTGCGCGGTGTCGGCGCGTCCTCGCCTTATCTTGCCGGCTTGTGCCTGCGCGATCCTCGGGCGCTTGCGCGCACGCTGTCTCAGTCCCCCGCCGACCGGCTGGCGGAGATTACGTCGGCGCTGGAAGGCGACATGGCCGAGGCCGAGCAGAAAACCGCCATGCGCGCGCTGCGACAAGCCAAGGCCCGCTATGCCCTCGCCGTGGGGCTGGCCGATCTCGCTGGCGCGCTGAACCTCGAACAGATGATGGCGGCGTGGTCGCGCGCCGCTGATACGCTTTTGCAGCATGCCGTGCGGTTCTGCCTGTCGCGCGCGGCGGCACGGGGCAAATTCACGCCTGCTGACCCTGCCGCGCCTGAGCAAGACAGCGGCTATATCGTGCTTGCGCTTGGCAAGTACGGCGCGCGGGAGCTAAACTATTCCAGCGATGTCGACCTCATCGTGTTCTATGACCCGGCGCGCGCGCCGGTCGCGGAGGATGTGGAGCCGGGGCCGTTCTTCGTTCGCCTCACCAAGGAGTTTGTTCACCTGCTCAACGAGCGCGATGCCAGCGGCTACGTGTTCCGTACCGACCTGCGGCTGCGCCCCGATCCATCTTCCACGCAAGTGGCGTTGTCGGTCGATGCGGGCTTCCAGTATTACGAAAGCCACGGCCAGAACTGGGAGCGCGCCGCGTTCATCAAGGCCCGGTCCGTCGCGGGGGACGTCGCCGCGGGCGAGGCATTCCTCGACGAACTCGCGCCGTTCGTGTGGCGGAAATACCTGGATTTCGCGGCGATCGCCGATGTCCACGCCATGAAGCGCCAGATCCACGCAGTGCGCGGGCACGGCAAGATCGCGTTGCACGGACATAACCTGAAGCTGGGGCGCGGCGGTATCCGCGAGATCGAATTCTTCGTGCAGACACAGCAGCTCATCGCGGGCGGGCGGCAAGCCGAACTGCGATGCCGGGGCACCCTGGATGGGCTGAGGCTGCTCAGCGAGCGCAACTGGATTTCACAAGCCGCCGCCGACGAACTGGCCAATGCTTATCGTTTCCTGCGCCGGATCGAGCACCGGCTTCAGATGCTCAACGACGACCAGACCCACACCCTGCCGCGCGACGACGATCAGCTTGCGCGCGTTGCCCATTTTGCGGGCTATGAGACAACGGACGACTTCGCCGCCGATTTGAGCAAGCATCTGAGCGCGGTGGAGGGGCACTATGCGGCGCTGTTTGAGGATGTGCCGGATCTGACCTCCGCGCGTGCGGGCGGCAATCTGGTGTTCACCGGCGACAGCGACGATCCGGAAACGCTCAAGACGCTGGAGCGAATGGGGTTTCAGAACCCGTCCGCCGTGACGTCAACAGTTCGCGCATGGCACTACGGCCGCCACCGCGCGACGCGGACGCCCGCGGCCCGCGCCACGCTGACGGAGTTCCTGCCCGCATTGCTGGAGGCCCTCTCGCAGACTGCGCAGCCGGACTTCGCGCTTGCCTCTTTCGACAAGTTTCTCGCGGAGCTGCCCGCCGGCGTTCAGCTCTTCGCCATGCTGCGCAACAACCCGGCGCTTCTGAACCTGATTGCCGACATCATGGGCTCGGCTCCGCGGCTCGCCGGGGTGCTGAGCCAGCGCCGCCGCGTGATGGATGCCGTTCTCGACCCCGGCTATATCGGCGAACTGCCCGGCCGCGACACGCTGCGCGAGATGTTAGCGGAGGATCTGGCCGACGCGCAGGACTATCAGGACGCGCTGGACCGCGCACGCGTGTTCGGACAGGAGCAGTGGTTCCTAATCGGCGTCGGGCTGCTGTCCGGCTCGGTAAATACCGACCGCGCCGCGGCGGTCTACAGCGACCTTGCTGCCGTGCTCGTCGATGCTCTGAAGGAGCGGGTTGAGCGCGAAATGGAGGCCGCGCACGGCCGGTTCGACGGCGGTCAATGCGCCGTGGTCGCGATGGGCAAGCTCGGCAGCGGCGAGATGACGGCATCGTCCGATCTGGACCTCATCATCGTCTACGACCACGCGCTGCACGCAAAGGAATCCGACGGTGCCAAGCCGCTTTCGCCGCAGCAGTACTACGCGCGCCTGACACAGCGCCTGATCGCCGCGCTATCCGCTCCAACCGCGCAGGGCGCGCTCTACGAGGTCGACATGCGCCTGCGCCCCTCGGGCAATGCGGGGCCGGTCGCGGTGAGTATGGCGAGTTTTATCGCGTATCAGTCCAATAAGGCCTGGACGTGGGAGCACATGGCGCTGACCCGCGCGCGGCCAATCAGCGGACCGGAAGACCTCACGTCACGTATTTCGGACACGATTCGCCAGGTGCTCACGCAACAGCGAGAGCCGGAAAAGGTCCGCGACGACATGACCGGCATGCGCGAGCGGATCGCCCGCGACAAGGGGAGCGGCGGGTTGTGGGACATCAAGATGGCGCGTGGCGGCCTGCTCGATATTGAATTTATCGCCCAACACAAACAGTTGATGCACGCACAAGACACGCCGGACGTCCTGAAACGCAACACCGTCGCCGCATTGCGCGCGCTTGCCAAGCACGACCACCTCCAGCCGGGCGATGCCAACACGCTCGTCAACGCAGCTGGGCTTTATCACGATCTCACGCAGGTCATCCGGCTTTGCGTGGCAGGCGCTTTCGCACCCGAGACCGCGCCGGAGGGCCTCAAGGCCTTGATCGCGCGCGCCGGCGGGCAAACGGATTTTGAGGCACTGGAAGCGAAACTCGACGAAACCGAGCGCGCCGTACTGGAGACTTTCGAACGGCTTTCCGCCTGAGGGAATAAAAGCAGCGCGCAAGGCGGTTGCAGGGATAAAAATTTACAGTTGGGGATTGTTATGTGATCTCACGCGGCGAAGCGGCCGCGAACGCTGGTCAAACACAGCGAAATTTTGATATACAACTTTCTTGATTGGCACGGATGGCGGACGCCATTCGCTGCAAAACCCACTCAATCATTTCGGATCGCCAAGATATGCCTGCCGCCCCTCACCGCCTGATCACCGATGGCGGAGTGTCGCGACCATGATCACACACAGGGCCGGAGCCAGACGGCGGGTCTGGATAACCGGATTTATTTTCCTCGCTCTTATCAGCAGCCTCGCCGTGCTAAGCGCGCGCGCAGGCATCGAGGCCCAGATCAGGGCGCAGGCGGCCGACAAGCTGGCGGAAGCTGGCTATGCGTGGCTGGACGTCGAGGTCTCGGGGCGCGATGTGGTCCTTCGTGGTGCGGTTTTCTCGGAGCAGGACCAGCAGCAGGCCGAAGGCGCCTTGCGCGATATCTGGGGCGTCGGCGCGGTGGAAAGCCGGCTCCAGGTGGCTGTGCGTGAGCGTCCCTACACGATCTCGATTACCCGCTCGGACAACAGCATGAAGCTGCGCGGAAGCGTGCCCGATGAGACAGCGCGCAAGACGGTCCTCGGGCTGGTCAAGGCCAACTTCCCGGGCATCAAGCTGTCCGCGAAGCTGCAGATCGACCCCAACATGGCCGAGACCGAACGCTGGCTGACGGGGGTTGGCTTCGCGCTGAGCCAGTTGAAGCATGTCGCGTCGGGCCGCACGGTGCTGGCGGATACGGAGCTTTCCTTCGAGGGGCGCGCTGCGAAGCCGGGGGGCTATGAAGCATTGATGCGCGGCTTTCGCGAGGAAACGCCGGACAACATCGCGGTAACGCAGATGCGCGTTCAGGCGCCGCATGTCGAGCCGTTCGTCTGGCGGGTCGGCACCGAGGATGGCAACGTCATTCTCCGTGGTCATGTTCCCAGCGAGCGCGCCAAGGCGCAGATGACCATGATCGCGCATCAGCTATTCCCGAATGCGCAGGTGCGCGACCAGACGCAGGTGGCCGATGGCGAGCCGGACGGCTGGTGGGCGGCGGCCCGCTTGGCCTTGCAGGCGCTGGATCATCTCCAGACCGGCTCGGTGACCCTTGGCCCATCTGCGATCAAACTTGAGGGCGTTGCAAAAAGTGTTGCCGCGCAAAGCGCCATTTCCGCGCTCAAGGACGCATGGCCATCGGGCTTCAGCTTCACCGCGTCCGTGCGGCTATCGCGTTCTGAACCGGGCGAACGC
>CAYFVF010000056.1:4224-9428 GCA_964346335.1 uncultured Hyphomicrobiaceae bacterium | reverse complement strand
TTGAGGATCACGCGATCCCGCGCCGAGCCTTGCTGTTTCGAAAGCTCGACCGACTTGATATAAGCCTTGCCCTGGATGCGCTTGCGCGACTGCTCAACAAGCAGCTGATTGTAGGCGTCACCCTCGCTGACGAGCATCTCCTGGCGCAACACGTATTCTCGCGTACGCACGTTGCCATAGAAATTGATGCGCTCGACGTAAATGCGCGGGCCTTGCTCGATGACCAGATCGACATCGATTGTCAGGGAGATCGGATCGCGACTGATTTCCCGGCGAACCCGGGCGAACGGGAAACCCATTTTGGACGCGGCAATCGTGACGTTCTCGATCGACTTGTCGATCCGCGAGCCGTTGAAGACATCACCTTCATCGATGATCAGTTCACCATCAAGCATCGCGGGATCAAGGCCTGGCACGTCCGACCGTAAAGCGATATCGCCGAACGTATATTGCGACCCTTCTTCGAGCGTGAAGGTGATGAAGAATCCTTCTCCGTCCGGTGCGAGATCGGCCACCGCGGAAATGATGCGCACTTCCGCGTACCCGTTCTCAAGGTAAAACTTGCGAAGCAGCGCGCGGTCAAGGTTCAACCGGTCGGAATCATACACGTCCGTCGGGTTCAAGAAGCTGAGCAGACTCGATTCGCTCGTCGTGATGACGTCCCGAAGCTGACTGTCGGAGAATGCCACGTTGCCGATGAAATTGATGCTCTCGACCTTCGTGTCTTCGCCCTCATTAATTTCGTAGACGAGGTCTACGCGGTTGTACGGCAGCTTGATAATCTTGGCTTCGACCTGCGCGTTGTAATATCCCGATGCGCGGTAGACGTTCAGGATGCGCTGCACGTCGGACTGCGCCGCGGCGCGCGTGTAAACGGAGCGTGGGCGCAACTGTCCTTCGGCGGACAGCGTCGAGTCATCAAGTTCGCTGTTGCCCTCGTAGGCGACCCGGTTGATGACCGGATTCTCCTCCACCGAGATGGTAACGACCCGGCTGGCATAGCCAATGTTCACATCGGTGAACAGCCCCGTATCGAACAGGGCCTTGAAGCTGTCGTCAGCTTTTTTCTCGGTGTACGTGTCGCCGACAGAAAAGGTGAGATAACTTTTGACGGTCTCAGGTTCGACGCGCTTGTTGCCGCTCACGCGAATGTCCTGGATCGTCTGCGCCTTGGCGAGCGAACCGCTGAATGTGACGTCCGCCGCTGTCACCGCCGCAAGGCCCAGCATCATGGTCACCGCCAGAGCCGCGCACTTACTTATGAAATTAACCATCGACCTTTGTTGCCCCTCGAAATCACTTTGTCCCCTCGCCCGGTCGCGCCGGAGGCCGCGCCCGAACCCGTCACTCAATTCCGCAAAGCCCACGCCACACTAAGTCGCCGGTTTATGACTTCATAGTGGCGTAACGCCGGTGGCCAGAATTATGCGCCGCGAACGTGGCGCGGGGGCCACGCGAACGGCACAGGCGAGATACGCAAACAGACGCAGCAGTTATTTGGCGGGTGGCAGCGTCATTTTCGTGACAATCGCGATGCTATTATCCACCACGCCCAATCAGTTGCACCACATCGTTCCACGTGACGAAGACCATTAACATGAGAACCAACGCCATACCAATGCGAAAACCGATTTCCTGGGCTTTCTCGTTCAATGGCCGGCCGCGTATGGCTTCTATGCCATAGAAAACCAGGTGGCCCCCATCGAGCACGGGAATCGGAAACAAATTGATAAGCCCGATGCTGATCGAGATGATCGCGGTCCACCGCAGAAGCTCGGGAATGCCAATCGACGCGACCTCCTTTGACATTTGCGCGATTCGCACCGGCCCGCCAAGCTGATCCGCCGATGCCCGGCCGCTGACCAGCTCGCCAATGAAGATGATCGGCTGCTTGATCCAGAAATATGTCTCGGCCACGCTCTCGCCAAAGGCCTCGACAGGGCCGAAGGTCTTGACGGTCACGTCGCTTTGATCGCCCGCGCCGCGCACGCCGATGCGCCCGATTTTCGCGGATCCGAAGCGGCTTTCGGTCTCCACGAGTTCGGGCGTCACGCTCAAGGTGACCGGCTCGCCGTCGCGGCGCACGACCACGTCAAGCTGGCGCTCGGCGCTCAGGCCGACGATGCGCACCATCTCCTGGAAGCCTTCCACCGCGTCGCCGTCGATGCTGACAATGACGTCGCCGGGCTGGAAACCGGCGCGCTCAGCTGGGCTCTCGGCCACCACTTCATCCACGCGCGGTTCGATCACCGGTTTCCCGTAAGCCATGAACAGACCAGTAAAAATCACGATTGCCAGCAGGAAATTCGCGAATGGCCCGGCGGCGACAACGGCGGAGCGCGCGCCCACGGACTTGAACTGGAACATCCGTGCGCGATCCTCGGGCGAGACATGCGCGGCGGCCTCGTGGCTCGGCATGCTCGCGGCGTTCTCGTCGCCAAGGAACTTGACGTAACCGCCCAGCGGCACCCAGGCGATGCGCCAGCGCGTGCCCTGCTTGTCGTGGAAGCCGGCGATCTCGGGGCCGAAACCGATCGAGAACGCCTCGACAGCGACACCATTCATGCGGGCGATGAGAAAATGGCCCATCTCGTGGACGAACACGACCACGCCGAGAACCACGATAAACGGCACCGCCCAGGCAAGCACGTTCGTGCCGAAGGCGATGAGGGAGTCGATCAAACCCATGATAATTCTGCTCTCCGTTAAAGCGCATTCCGAAAAGTGGGAGCCGGTTTCCGGATAACAATGCGCATCGAATCAAACCATTGGAGCGCGCTTTTCGACCGAGACAGACCGAAAATCGCGCTCAAGCGTGAAGCGCGCAAACCCGCGCACTGGTATCCCTGTTCCCTCAGGCGTGCGCGATGTCTGGCAAAATCTCCTCGGCAAGCCGGCGCGCCTGCGCGTCAGCGTCAAGGACCTCATCCAGCGTCTCAAGCGCGGATGTTCCGATCTGTCCCGCCGCGCGGTCCAGCGTCCGTGCGATGACCTCGGCAATGCCGAGAAAGCCGATCCTGTTGTCCAGAAACGCCGCGACAGCGATTTCGTTCGCGGCGTTGAGTATCGTCGGCGCGCTGCCGCCCGCGTCCATCGCTTCGCGCGCGATGCGCAGCGCGGGGAAGCGTGTTTCGTCAGGCGCCTCGAAGGTAAGTTGCCCGATGCGCGCGAGATCCAGCCGCTCGGTCGGCGCGGGCATCCGCTCCGGCCATGCGAGCGCATACGCAATCGGCGTGCGCATGTCCGGCTCGCCCATCTGCGCGAGCACCGAACCGTCGCAATATTCCACCAGGCAGTGAATGATGGACTGCGGATGCACAACCACGCCGAGCTGGTCCTTATCAATCGGAAACAGGTAATAGGCCTCGATCAGTTCCAGCCCCTTGTTCATGAGGGTGGCGCTGTCGATCGTGATCTTGCGGCCCATCTCCCAGTTCGGGTGTTTCAGAGCCTGTTCCGGGCGCGCCGCGCGTAAATGCTCAAGGCTCCACTCGCGGAAAGGCCCGCCCGAGGCGGTGAGTAAGATGCGCTCGATCGCACCGTCGGTTTGCCCCGCCATCGCCTGTTGCGCCGCCGAGTGCTCCGAATCGACCGGCAGCAGCGTGCTGCCGCCCGCCTCGATCGCGCGCAGGAACGCATCGCCCGCCGAAACCAGGCATTCCTTGTTGGCCAGCGCGAGGCGCAGCCCCTGCTCGGCCGCCGCAAAGGCCGGGCGCAGGCCCGCTGCGCCAACGATCGCCGCCATGACCCAGTCCGCTGGCGCGCGCGCCGCTTCCGAGACGGCATCCTCACCGGCTGCAACAGCGATGCCCGTCCCGGCAAGCGCGTCCTTCAAGGCCTGATATTGCGCGGCGTCGCCGATGACGGCCAGTTCAGCGCGATGTTGAATCGCCAACTCGGCGAGGCGCGCGGCGTTCGTATTCGCGGTCAGCGCCACGATCTGGGCACAGCCGGGATTGCGCGCAATCAAGTCAAGCGTGTTCTCGCCGATCGACCCGGTCGCGCCGAGCACGCTGACGCGCTTGCATGGTTGCCGCGCAATCGTCTGCGCCAGCGCCGCGTCGCCGGGCGCAACTCGCGAACTGTCGGGCGTGCCGCTTTGCGTGATTTTCAATTCCGCCTCACCCGTTATGATTAGCCCCAAACCACCAGCGCATACCCCGGCGCGTCAGGGGCGCGGATCAGCGCCACCACCGCACACGTCAAGGCGGCGAAAACCAGCCCGTCCACCCGGTCAAGCACGCCGCCGTGGCCGGGAATGATCCCGCTGGAATCCTTGCGCCCGAACCAGCGCTTGATCTGCGACTCGCCGAGGTCGCCAGCCTGCGCGACCAGCGAGACGACCGCGCTCAACACGATAACGGGACCGAGCGCCTGTGCCCCTGCCACACCGGCCAGTACAGCCGCGCCGAGCGCTGTCGCGAGTATCAGACCACCGAGAAAGCCAGCCCATGTTTTCTTTGGCGAGATTCCAGGTGCCAGGAGCGGCCCGCCGATCGTTTTGCCAAAGATATAGGCTGCCGTATCCGTCGTCCAGACGGTGACGAAAATGAACAGCACCGCGAACCACCCGAATTCCGGGTCGGCGCGGATCCACACGAGGGCGATGCTCGGCAGGCCGACATAATAAACGCCGGTGGCCGACCACCACGACTGAACCGTGCCGAGGTGCAACCGGCGCATGACGAACACCGCCAGCGTTCCCGCCACGATCACCAGCAACGCGTAACCCGGATACTCTGATGCCGCCAGAACGGTCGCGATCGCGGTCGCGCCAAGCTGGACCGCCCATGCCGCATCGACCCCGCTATCACAGACAAGGCGGCCCCATTCCCAGGCCATGACCGCCACGAAAGCAGTGACCAGCAATGCAAACGGCAGCGGCCCCGCATAGGTGAGCGCGAGCGCCCCGGCGCTGAGAGCGATCCCGGAGATGATGCGAAGCGTCAGCGTGTTCATCGGCGCGCGCGGGCCCGGCGGCTGTTCCGTGCTGAGCGGCTTGGGGCGGCGTGACGGCTGGCGCATGGCTCGCGAGCTAACCTTGGTTGAAAGTGACGTGACGCCGCAGCGCGTGCTGGTCCGTGCCGCCCGCGAGGCTTTCGCACTATTTAGCGATTGCGCGATATACGCCCAAGGGCACGGCGCTCGTCAATAAGACGGGGGTCGGGCATCCGCCCGCTTTTTGCTGGCTCGCGCCGCCAAGC
>CAYFVF010000056.1:0-4124 GCA_964346335.1 uncultured Hyphomicrobiaceae bacterium | reverse complement strand
CAGCGAACGCCAAGACAGCAACCCACCTTGTTTCACTTTGCTTGAGTGCAAGTGCAAGGCGCGGGCACGCCGTAGGGTGCCGGCTCAAGCCGTGCGCCGGGCCGACAGGCCGCCGAAGCGCCGCTCGCGGTTCTGATAGGCGCTGATGGTGCTCACGAGCGCGTCCCGGTCAAAATCGGGCCAATAGTCCTCGACGAACATCAACTCGGCATAGGCAAGCTGCCAGAGCAGAAAATTGCTGAGGCGGACTTCGCCGCTTGTGCGGATCAGCAGGTCCGGGTCAGGCAAGCCAAACGTGTCGAGACGCTCTTCCATCGCGGCGATGTCGACCTCTTCCGGGCGGACCACACCGCGCGCCACGTCCTCCGCGAGCCGGCGCGCCGCGCGGGCAATCTCGTCCCGCGCCCCGTAGTTAAACGCAACTGTGAGCTGCAAGCCCGTGTTCTCAGCCGTCAGGGCATGGGTCTCGGCGATCATCGCTGTGATTTCCGGATCGACCTGCTGGCTGGTCCCGATGACGCGCACCCGCACGTTGTTCTCATGCAGTTCGGCAAGTTCCTGCCTTATGAAGCGCTTGATGAGGCTCATCAGCGCGTCCACCTCGTCGGCCGGGCGGCGCCAATTCTCCGAGGAAAAACTGAACAGCGTCAGGTAATTCACGCCAATCTCGGCGGCCGTGCGCACGCACTCCTTGACGCGCTCCACGCCCTGGCGATGCCCCTCGATCCGCGGCAGGCCGCGCGCCTGCGCCCAGCGGCCGTTACCGTCCATGATGATCGCGAGGTGGCGCGGCGCGACAACGGGGCTATCCGGCTGGGCATGGTGGTCGTGATGCATATCTTGGGCGGCCGCTTTCACTCGAATTCGCTTGCGGGGGTCCCCGAAGTCTAGACTTGCATGATTTCCTTTTCTTTATCAGCGAGCGCGGCGTCAATCTCACCGGTATACTTGTCGGTCAGGGCCTGAACCTCTTCGGCGAGCATGTGATGGTCATCCTTGCCGATCACGCCCTCCTTCTCCTGTTTCTTGAGCTGCTCCATGCCATCGCGGCGGACGTTGCGAACCGCGATGCGCGCCTGCTCGGCATATTTCGCGCAAACCTTGGCAAGTTCCTTGCGCCGCTCCTCGTTCATCTCCGGTATTGGCAATCGCAGCGATGTTCCATCCACCACGGGGTTCAGGCCCAGGTCCGATTCGCGGATCGCCTTTTCCACCGCGCTGACATTCGACTTGTCCCAAACCTGCACCGAGATCATGCGCGGCTCAGGCACGCTGACAGTCGCCACCTGGTTGATCGGCATCCGCGTGCCATAGGCATTGACCGTGATGGGATCGAGCAGCGTTGCACTCGCGCGGCCGGTACGCAGGCCGCCAAATTCCTGTTTCAGGACGTTCAGCGCGCCCTGCATCCGCTTTTCAAGCGCTTTTGTGTCAAAGTCTTCGGCCTCGTCGGACATATCGCTCTCCTCATCGGGCATTTGGCACCAGCGGCGCTGGGCGCGGCCAATGCGCCGTCGCGGCTTTGGCCGGGGATCTGATGGCTCACGCGCTCACGGTCGTGCAACGTGTCTGGCCGGTCAAGACATTCGCGAGGCTGTCCGGCGCGCGCATGGAAAAAACGATGATCGGGATGGCGTTGTCCCGCGCCAGCGCGATCGCGGCGCCGTCCATGACGCGCAGATCGCGGTTCAGCACCTCGTCGTAGCTGATGCGGTCATAGCGGACCGCCTCGGGGTCCGTTGCCGGGTCGGCGGAGTACACGCCGTCCACGCCGGTCCCCTTGAGGATCGCGTCACAGCGCATTTCTGCGGCACGCAGCGCGGCGGTGGTGTCGGTCGTGAAAAAGGGGCTACCGGTGCCACCAGCGAAAAGGACTGTCGTCCCGGCATCAAGGGCCGCCCGCGCGGCCTCGCGTTGAAACGGCTGGCAAATGGTGGACATCTGGATGGCGCTGAAGGTCACGGCGTCTACCCCCGCGCGGCGCAGCGCCTGCTCAAGCGTGAGCGCATTCATCACCGTGGCCAGCATCCCGATGTCATCGGCCCTGGCCCGGTCCATACCAGCCGCTGCGCCGGCCATCCCGCGAAAGATATTGCCGCCACCGATGACGATGGCGATTTGCACGCCGAGCGAGCGGGCCGCCGCAATCTCTCTCGCGATCCGGTCGACTACGCCGGCATCCGTGCCGAAAGGCTGGTCTCCCAGGAGCGCCTCGCCCGACAGCTTCATCAGCACGCGGCGGTATGTCACTGTTTCGCCGGCCATCGCTTGTCTGCGCCCCAGATGCCGGCGCGCCCTGAATGTTTTTCGCCCACGGCGCACCGCGCCGCGCCGCCGTTTGCCCTAGGAGCTGGAGGCGACAGCGGCGACTTCGGCGGCGAAATCCTCGTCCTCGGTCTCGATGCCCTCGCCCAGCGCATACCGCTCGAAGCCGACGACCTTAATCGGCGCGCCGACGTCATCCTCGGCGTCCTTGATCGCCTTTTCAACAGTATTATCCGGGTCGGTGACAAGCGCCTGCTTCATCAGCACGACTTCCTGGTAATACTTGTTCAGGCGGCCTTCCACCATCTTCTCGATGATGTTCTCCGGCTTGCCGGAATCACGCGCCTGCTCGACCAGCACGGCGCGCTCGCGCTCCACCACGGCCTGGTCGAGGCTGTCCACATCCACGGCGAGCGGGCTGCTGGCCGCGACATGCATGGCGAGCTGCTTGCCAAGCATCTCCAGCTTCTGCTTATCGCCGGTGGACTCCAGCCCGACGATCACGCCGATCTTGCCCATGCCCGGCGCAATGGCGTTGTGCATATAGCATGAGACGACGCCGTCGGACACCTCGATCAGCGCGGTGCGGCGCAGGCGCATGTTCTCGCCAATGGTCGCGATCATCTCGGAGACGTAATCCGCGACCGACTTGTCCGAGCCGGGGTAGCCCTTCGCGGCGAGCGCGTCGATATCGCCGCCGGCCTGCAGCGCGAGCCTGGAAATTTCGCCCACCATCGCCTGGAACTGCTCGTTACGCGCGACGAAATCCGTTTCGGCGTTCACCTCGACAAGCGCGCCCTTGGTGCCGTCCACCGCCATGCCGACCAGCCCGTCAGCGGCCGTGCGCCCGGCCTTCTTCGCCGCCTTGGCGAAGCCCTTGGCGCGCAGCCAGTCGACCGCGGCCTCCATGTCGCCGCCGGTCTCCTTCAGAGCGGTCTTGCAGTCCATCATGCCCGCGCCGGTCTTGTCGCGCAGGTCCTTGACCATTTGTGCTGTGATCTCAGCCATCATCGCCTCATGAAAATTATCTTGTCGCTGGTGCCAGCAATGCGCCGTCGCGCTCACACCATTTCTTCCTGCGTCAGTTTGGCCGCCTGGTCCAGCCAGCCCTCGCGCTGCGCGCGGCCCTTCAGATCCAGTTCCTCGTCAAGCCGCGCCAGGTCCATCTCGTTCATGCTGGCGATCTGCCAGTAGTGATAGATGCCGTAGCCGTTCAGTTTGTCGACCATGACCTTGCCGACGCCGCTGATCTTCTGCAGGTCATCTGCCTCGCCCTGCGGGGCGTCCAGGCGGCGGAACGCGGTGTCGCCGACTGGGCCGGCCGCTGGCGCTGCTGTCTCCGGCGCGGGCGCGCTTTCAGCGGCTTCTGCATCGGCTTCGGCAGCCTCCGCCTGAACGACCGGGCTGGCTTCGGGGCTTGCCTCGGCCACCGGCGTGGCCTGAACCTCCGGCTCCTCGGGCAGTTCTTCCATCTGCGGCTCGACCGCCGCGCCCATGTCGCCGCCCGCTGCGGACGCCGCCTTCTCGATGCCGTCGAGCGCCGCGCGCGCCATCAGGTCGCAATAAAGCGCGATCGCCCGGCCCGCGTCGTCGTTGCCCGGCACCGGATAGGCGATCCCGTCGGGGTCGGAGTTACTATCGAGAATCGCGATGACAGGAATATGAAGCTTCTTCGCCTCGGCGACGGCGATCGATTCCTTGTTCGTGTCGATGACGAACAGCAGGTCGGGGATACCGCCCATGTCCTTGATGCCGCCGATCGCCTGGTGAAGCTTGTCGCGGTCGCGCGTGAGGCCCAGAAGCTCGCGCTTGGTGAAGCCGTGGACCTCGCCTTCCAGCAGGTCTTCGAGATAGCGCAG
>CAYFVF010000055.1:0-9441 GCA_964346335.1 uncultured Hyphomicrobiaceae bacterium | reverse complement strand
CCGTGTCAAGGCGCTTGCCCGCCGACCACGACCGCGACGCTCAGGGCTTTTCACTCGCGCCCAACGAAGGATCGCGCGCCAGCGGGTGGTGCGTATGCATGATTTCGCGCAGCCGCTCTTGTAGAACATGGGTATAGATTTGCGTCGTTGAAATGTCGGCGTGGCCAAGCAGCTTTTGCACCGCGCGCAGATCCGCGCCACGCTCCAGCAGGTGGCTGGCGAAGGCGTGGCGGAGGACATGGGGCGACAGCTTGGCCGGGTCGATGCCGACCTCGCGCCCGAGCGCTTTCAACTCTTGCGATAAACGCTGGCGGGTCAGATGCCCCGCCCGCCCCCAGGACGGAAACAGCCAGACCGGGGAGCGTCCGGCCTGCGCCACGTGGGTTTCGGCCAGGTGATCGGCCAGCGCCTCGATTGCCGTGTCGTTCAGCGGCACGATACGCTCGCGCCCGCCCTTGCCGCGAATGGTCAGCACGCGCGAATCGCCGGCCAGTGCGGCGCGCGGCAGGGAGACCAACTCGCTTGCTCGCATTCCCGTGGCATAGAGCATTTCCAGCAGACAGTGCAGCCGCGCAGCCCGGCGACGCTCCAAGCCTTCGGCTTGTAGCTTGCGCGCCCTCGCCGCTGAGAGCAGCGTGTCCACTTCTGCGATGGTGAGCGTCTTGGGCAGCGCCGCGCGCCGTCGCGGCCCTTCCAGCAGTAAGGCCGGATCATCATCGCGCAGATGCTCCGCCATCAGGAAGCCGTAGAACTGCTTGAGCGCCGACAGCCGCCGCGCGCGCGATGACATCGCCAGCCCCTGCTCGCCCAGCCGCGTCATGAACGCGCGCAAGTCGTCTGCCTGTGCGCTGCGAAACGATTGGCCACGCTGGGCCAGGAACACCCCGAGATCGGCCAGATCATTGCGGTATGCCGACAAGGTGTTCGCGGCAGCGCCCTTCTCCGCGCTCAGCATATCGAGGAAGCGGACCAGATCGTCATCGCTGAAGCTTTCGCGGCTTGGCGGAGCCGACGCGTCGGCGTCTGCCCGGAGGCGTGATTGCCCACTACGAAGCGGCCGCGGAATATGAGCCGTCATGGAGCGCTCATCCATGCTTGGTGGTGCGAGGCACCGGCCGCGCCGCAACGGGGGACGATAAAACTATCTAAGCTCGATGTTGCGGACCGGTTTGGTTATTTCTTTTTGTTCAGGCGGGAAGTATTCGGGCAGAGCGTACATGCCCCCATAAAACAAGGCAACGATCAATCCGACAATAAACAGGAACCGAAAGAGTGTCGGCATTCTTGTCTCCCCGCGACGGCCCCTCAGCCGGCGGCTTATGGCTGGCGCTGAGCCGCAGATTTGTCAAGCGCCCGGTGTGAAAAAGTTTGCCTTGCAGGCGCAGTTATGGAACCGTTCGGGCCATCACGCGCCCGGAGTCGCCACTCGGATGATCCCCGCCACGTCATGCCTGGACAGTCCAACCCATCCGATCCGTCCAATTCGTCGCCCGACGAGACCGCGCAGTTCATTCGCGAAGGCCTGGGGGCGCGCAGCCTCGTGATGATCGGCCTGATGGGCGCGGGCAAAAGCGCCATCGGTCGGCGGCTGGGCAAACGCCTCGGCCTGCCCTTCGTCGATGCCGACAAGGAGATCGAGGCGGCCGCTGGCATGACCATCAACGAAATTTTCGCCGAACACGGCGAGGATTACTTCCGCGACGGGGAGCGCCGGGTGATCGCGCGCCTGCTCGATGACGGGCCGGTCGTGCTCGCAACCGGCGGCGGCGCCTACATGAACGAGGCGACGCGCGCGGAAATCGCCGACAAGGCGCTGTCGATCTGGCTCAAGGCTGATCTCGACATCCTCATGGAGCGAGTCTCGCGCCGGAATACTCGTCCACTCCTGAAACGAGGCAACCCGCGCGAGATCATGCGAAATCTCATGGATACGCGCTATCCTGTTTATGCCGGGGCGGATATGACGATTGAAAGCCGCAACGTCCCCCACGACATCATCGTCGAGGAAATTGTCGAAGCGGCTGCTGCGCATGTTCGCGCAGACGAAGCGAGCCACCAGCCGGGCGCATCCTCAAGCTGACACAACACAAAGTCGTAACCCGATGACCCAAGCCACGCCCGTTTCCCCGGCTTCCGGAGGTGACGCCCGGACGGTGAGCGTTGCGCTCGATAAGCGCAGCTACCCGATCCATATCGGCGCGGGCCTGTTCGGCGAAGCTGCGGGGATGATCTGTGCCGCGGGTGACTGGCGGCGCTGCGCGATCGTCACGGACACGACGGTGGCGGAATTGCACCTCGATACGCTGCAACGCGATCTCGCCAAGGCCGGGCTGGCGGTCGATCCGGTGATCGTGCCGGCCGGCGAGGCCAGCAAGAGCTTCGCGCAGCTCGGTCCGCTCTGCGAGGCTTTATTGTCACGCGAGATCGAGCGCGGCGACGCCATCATTGCGCTTGGCGGCGGGGTGGTCGGCGATCTGGCCGGGTTCGCCGCGAGCATCCTGCGCCGGGGCGTGGCGCTTGTTCAGGCGCCGACGACACTGCTCGCGCAGGTGGACAGTTCGGTTGGCGGAAAGACCGGCATCAACACGCCCCAGGGCAAGAACCTGATCGGCACGTTTCATCAGCCGCGCCTCGTTATCGCCGACACCGACACGCTGGACACCCTGCCCGCGCGCGAGCTCCGCGCCGGCTATGGCGAAATCGTCAAGTATGGCCTGTTGGGCGATGCCGCGTTCTTCGCATGGCTGGAGGACAACGGCGCCGCCCTGCTGGCAGGCGACGCTGAGGCGCGCGCCCACGCCATCGAGATGAGCTGCCGGGCAAAAGCGGACATCGTGGCCGCCGACGAGCACGAGTCCGGTCAGCGCGCGCTGCTCAATCTTGGCCACACCTTCGGCCACGCGCTGGAAGCGTGGGCGGGATATTCCGGGGACCTGCTCCACGGCGAAGCCGTCGCGATCGGCATGGCGCTGGCGTTCAAGTTCTCCGAGCAACTGGGTCTGTGCCCACCGGGGCGATATTCCCGCGTTACAGCGCATATGCGCGCTGTTGGCCTGCCCACGGCAATGACCGACCTTGCAGCCTCCGGGCGCGCCCTGCCGCAGCCTGATGCGTTGCTCGCGCACATGATGCAGGACAAGAAAGTCTCGGGCGGGCGCCTGACACTCGTGCTGGTGCGCGATATCGGCGCGGCTTTCATCACACGCGACGTGCCCGTCGATCGACTGCGGCGTCTCCTGGCAGAGGACTGCGGCGCGCCATGACGCTCTGGATCGTTCTGAACGTACTCGCGATCATCGCGCTGCTATGCCTGTCCGGCTTCTTTTCCGGCTCGGAAACCGCGCTCACGGCGGCCTCACGCGGGCGGATGCACGCGCTGGCGCAGGAGGGCGACACGCGCGCGGAAGCCGTCAACAAGCTCGTCGAGACCCAGGAGCGCTTCCTTGGCGCGATCCTGCTGGGCAACAACCTCGTCAACATTCTCGGCTCCGCGCTCGCCACGAGCCTGTTTCTGCAGCTCTTCGGCCAGGCCGGCGTCGCCTATGCCACGCTGGTGATGACCGCGCTCGTCGTGATCTTCGCGGAGGTGCTGCCCAAGACCTATGCGATCAGCAACGCGGACCGCTTCGCGCTCGCCACCGCGCCGATTCTCGCCGTCGTGGTGCGTCTGTTCTCGCCGGTCACGGCCACGGTTCAGGTGCTGGTCTCCACGCTGCTGCGCTATGCCACCCGTGGAATGGATGCCGACTACTATTCGCCGCGCGAGGAGCTTCGCGGCGCGATCGACCTGCATCACCGCGAGGGGCGGGTGTTCAAGCATGATCGCGATATGCTCGGCGGGGTGCTGGACCTGCCGGAGCTGACCGTCTCCGACATCATGGTCCACCGCACCAAGATGGAAACCATCAACAGCGACGAGCCACCAGAGCAGCTTGTCGAAGCGGTGCTGCACAGCCCTTACACGCGCCTGCCGGTCTGGAAGGACGATCTGGACAACATCGTCGGCATTGTCCACGCCAAGGCGCTGTTGCGCGCGGTCCAGCTGGCCGAAGGCGACATGAGCAAGATTGACATCCTTTCCGTCGCGTCCGAGCCGTGGTTCGTGCCCGATACCACCAGCCTGAAAGACCAGCTCAACGCCTTCCTCAAGAAAAAGGCCCATTTCGCGCTGGTCGTCGATGAATACGGCGAGGTGATGGGGCTGGTTACGCTTGAAGACATCCTTGAAGAGATCGTCGGCGATATTTCAGACGAGCTTGATATTGCCGCCAGTGGTGTCCGGACCCAGCCGGATGGCAGCATGATCGTCGAGGGCACCGTGCCGATCCGCGATCTCAACCGGCTGCTCGATTGGGACCTCCCCGACGAAGAAGCGACCACCATCGCCGGGCTGGTCATCCACGAGGCCGAAACGATCCCCGAAAAGGGCCAGGTGTTTCACTTTCACGGCTTCCGCTTCGAGATCCTGCGCCGCCAGCGCAACAAGATCACGCAAATGCGCATCTCGCCGGTGCAGGCGCCGTAACCACGCAAGCCTAAGCGGCCGATTTCTTGCGGCTTTTCGGCTGCTGGCGGAACGTATGCGCCTCAATATGCGACATCACCGATTCCGCGACCGTTTCGCCGACCACCGACTCGATCCCCTCCAGGCCGGGGCTGGAATTGACCTCCAGGATCAACGGACCGCTGGCTGAGCGCAACAGATCGACCCCGGCGAACCGGAGCCCCATCCGGCGGGCCGCCTTGATGGCGACTTCACGCTCGCGCTTTGAGATCTTGACTGGCTGAGCAGAGCCGCCCGAGTGCAGGTTGGAGCGGAAGTCATCGCCGCCCGAGGTGCGGCGCATCGCGGCGATCACCTTGTCCCCCAGCACGATGCAGCGGATGTCCTGCCCGGCGGCGTCGGCGATGAACTGCTGAACGAGGAAATTGGCTTCAGCGTTGCGGAAAGCATCGATGATGGATGACGCCGCCTTTTTCGTGTCGGCCAGCACTACGCCGCGCCCCTGCGTGCTTTGCAGCAACTTGACCACCAGCGGTGGCCCGCCCACCATGTCGATAAGATCGTCGGTGCTGTGCGGCGAGCTGGCAAAGGCCGTTTGCGGCATGGGGAGCTGGTTCTCCGCCATGATCTGATGCGCCAGCAGCTTGTTGCGCGAGTTGCTGATCGCGCGGCCGGAATTGAGGCAGAATGCCTTGGTCAGCTCGAACTGGCGCACCAGCGCCGCGCCGTATTCCGTGATGCCCGAGCCGATGCGCGGGATCACCGCGTCGAACTCCGCCAGCGCCTTGCCGCGATAATGCACAGCCGAGGCGATCCGGTTGATGTTGATGTAACATCCCAGCGTTGCGAGCGGCTCGATCACATGCTCGCGCGCTTCCGCAGCCTTGATGAACCGCCGGTTGGAATAGTTGTCCGGCTCCATCGTCAACAGCGCGATACGCAGCGGACGGTGCTCGACCGGCTGGCGCGCCACCGTGTCATAGACCTTGTAATCCAGATGCCCCTGGTAGAACTCGCCCCACGGCTGCACCACCGCCTCGATTGCCTCCAGCGCCGTGCGCCCGATCAGCATCCGGTGGGTCATGGTCTCGCGGTTCGACAGCGACATCTCGATTTGCCATTCCCGCTCGCCGATGCGGATGGGCGTGCGGATGATGTAGCGCAGCTCCGACTTGCCGTTCGAGCTCACCACCTGCCGCCGGTCGAGAACCGTCGCGGTGCATTTGACCTCGATATCCTGGCGGCCTTCGACCGGGTGAACCCAGAACCGCACGCGCGGGTTGTCCTCCGGCCCGAAGGTCTCAAGCCTGAATGCATGCAACGCGGAGGTCCGCGCGCCGGTGTCGATCTTGGCCTTGATCGCGGGCAGCCCCAGCTTCGGCAGCGCCGCCCATTCGCGCCAGCCCATCACTAGATTCTGCATTCCCGACCCCTGATTTTCCAATGGATCACCCTTCGCGGCACTGATGGTGGAAAGCGCGGACTGGACGAATGCCTACACAAGTTTTGTCGGATAAGGCGTTAACGCGCCGCGATTTCACGCGCACGCATCACCGCTACAGCGATCCGGCCGGAATGCGCCGTTGGCATGCGTGGCCGAAGGTTCGTGGCCGCAAGCAATGAGATAAGACAAGCTGCTGAGGCAAACATGAGACGCGTTATCTCCTTCACAGCGGTCATGCCCGCGCCGCGCGCATTGCTCAGGCGCATGTCCAATATGAACAGCTTCAAAACTAACAAAATCTGACAAGATGTACAGGTTCCCGGTCAAGAGATACGCAAGTCACAGCCTCCGCAGGAGCGAAAATATATTCCAGATGAGTGGATTATCGGCCTCGCCTTACTCGATCACACGCACGCGAATGCGCCGGCAACGCCCTGCCCGCCGGCAGCCGCAAGCATCGCCAGGCCACAGCCGCCCACGCCCTCGCGCACCAGCCGCGAGAACAGCCGTACCACCAGCATCGCGCCGCTCGCGCCGTAAGGGTGGCCCAGCGCGATCGCGCCGCCGTGCAGGTTGGTCATGTCTGGAGGCAGGTCAAGCGCGCGCATCGTAGCAAGAACCTGCGAGGCGAACGCTTCGTTGAACTCGATTGCCGCGAAGGTCTGAGCGCCAGACAACCGCGCTCGCAGCCCCGTCACGGCCGGAACCGCGCCGAGCCCGAGACGCGCGGGAGCGACCGCGCCCGCCGCCGCGTCGATGAAAGCCAGCCCCGGTGGGCACCCGAGGCGCGCGTGCAGCGCTGGCGAGACCATGACGACCGCCGCCGCGCCGTCGCTCACCGGGCAGCTGTTGCCCGCCGTCACCGTGCCGCCGGGGAGGAGCGGAGCTGCGCGCGCGAGCACCTCGGGCCGGAGGCGCGGTTTTGTCTCCTCGTCGCGCTCCTCGCCATCGCCCACGCCAATGATCTCGGCATCAAAGCAGCCCGCCTGCGCCGCCGCGACGGCGCGTTCATGGCTCCTCAGCGCATAGCCATCCTGATCGGCGCGGGTGATGCCGCAATCCCGCGCGACCCGCTCCGCCGCCTCGATCATCTGCCGGTCGCCGCTTGCGCCGGGTGCGAACTGCGCCTCGGCGTAAAAACGCGGCAGCCCGCGATGCAGCGAGGCCGGCTTTTCCACGCGCCACGGCGCGGTCGACGGGCTTTCCGCCCCGCCGCAAATCACCGCCTCGGCCCCACCGGTCTGGATTAATCGCGCGCCGTGGACAATCGCGTCCAGGCCGGAGGCGCATTGCCGGTCAAGCGTGATGGCGGGCAGGCTCTCGGGCAGGTCCGCGCCCAGCGCAATCAGTCGCGCCGGGTTGCCGCCACCGCCCGCTGCGTTGCCCATGACGACCTCGCTGATATCGCCCGCATCCAGCCCGCTGTCGCCTAGGGCCGCGCGCACAGCCGCCGCGCCCAGCGCCTCGATGCCGCGCGCGCGATGAAGCCCGCCAGCCATGCCGATGGCGGTGCGCCGGGCCGCGATGATGACAGGCCCGCTCATGTCAGCTCCGTGTAGGCCGCGTCGCCGCGCATGAGCGCCGCGCGGATCGTATCAACGGCCACCTTGCCCGAGCGCGTTTGCGGCAGCGCGGAGGCACGGAAGAAGACCTGAGGGGTCATGCGCGCGCCCAACACCGTGCGGCAATGCGCACTCAAGGATGCGCGGTCAGCTTCGCCCCGCGGCACCACGACCACGGCCGCGAGGCGTTGCCCGCGCTTCGGGTCATCCAGCCCGACCACCGCCGCGCCCGCGACCTGCTCATGCGCCAGTAGCGCCCCTTCAACGGCCTCGGGGTGGATCTTCATGCCCGCGACGTTGATGACGCGGCCCACGCGGCCCTTGAGGTACAAGAAGCCATCAGCCAGCACCCCGGCATCGCCCGCGGTGACCCAGCCGCCCTGCGCGCGTCCCTCCGGCCCGCCCACGTAGCGCGCAAAGGTCATCGGGCTGCGCACCCACACGGTGCCGCTATCGCCCGGCGCGCAGGGGCGTCCTTCGCCATCGCGGATTTCGACCTCCACGCTGGGAAACAGCCGCCCTACCGAGCCCGGCGGCGCGGGCGCGCGCGTACTCACATAGCTGATATAGCTGGTCTCGGACGCGCCATAACCTTCGACCAGATCGACGTGGGGCATCGCGGCCTCGACAGCGCCGCGCAACTCCGTCGACAGCTTCGCGCCGCTCGTGAAGATGCGCCGCAGACCGCCGCGCCACGCCGTCTCGCCGGCTTTCATCAGCGACTCGAGCATCGCCGGGACAACGTAAACCACGCTCGCGCGCCGCGCCGCCATCTCCCCCGCCACGCGCGCCGGCCGGAATGGCTGGCACAGGATCGCCGTCATGCCGCGGCACAGCGCATGCACCGCACCGAAGAGAAACAGCGAATGACTCAGGGAACCAGGCAGCGCGACACGGTCTTCTGGTGCAAAGTCGAACACCTTTTCCGCTGTCTCGAATGTCGCGAGCCACGAGCGGTGCGTGCGCGCGAAGATCTTGGGCGCAGCCGTCGTGCCGGAGGTGAGCCCCCAATAAAACTCGGCATCGGGCGAAACGGCGGGAAGCGCCGCGGGCGCGCCGCCGGGCAACGTGGTCAGATGAATTACCGGTGCGGCCTGCGCCAACGCCTGCTCTCTCGCTTCGGGCGTGGCATCCGGATCGAGCAGGAAGGCGGGCCGCCCCACCGCTGCCGCGGCGAAAAACGCGATAAGAGTATCGGCCGGATCGGGCATCGCCAGCGCCACGGTCCCGGAGCGCGCGTTTTGAAGGGCGCCAGCAACGGTGCTCACGCGTGCCGAAATATCAGCATAGCTCCATGTACGCGCGCCAGCGATCATCGCGGACTTGTCAGGGTTCGCCCGGGCCGCTTGCTCGAACGCATGGAACAGCGTTGCCATTACGACCGTGCGCCTTCGATCAGCGGATAGCCCCGGCGCACGAACACGGCGGCCATCGCGGCTATACCGGCCTTGATGAGATCGCCGGGAACGAAAACGGCCGAACCGGCCGCGGCCTGCACAAGGCTGAGATCGCCCATGATCGCAACGCCGGGAATGCCGATCGCGTAAACGACGCCGATCCCGCCGACCACGTTGATAAGGAACGCGCGGAACACATCAAGCCGACGCCAGAACCGCTCGGTCAGCCAGCCGATCACGAATGCCGCGATTGGAAAGGCAAGCAGGAACCCGGCGCTCGGCGAAAACAGGAGAACACCAAGGCCCCCGCGACCGCCCGCAAGGACCGGCAGCCCCGCCGCAACCAGCGCGATGAACAACAAAAGCGCCAGCCCGCCGCGCCAGGCCCCGAGGATCGACCCGGCCAGCATCACGCCGAGGAACTGCGCGGTGATCGGCACCGGAATAATTGGCAGTGTGACCGGCGGCGCAAGCCCGAGCACGGCGGTGATCGCCGCGAACAGCGCGATATAGACGATGTCGCTGATCTTCATC
>CAYFVF010000054.1:0-9811 GCA_964346335.1 uncultured Hyphomicrobiaceae bacterium | reverse complement strand
AGGTCGTCGCCCGCGCCGGGCAGCAGCAGCACGAGGAAGAAATCGACCATGTTGGCGACGGCCATCTCGGACTGTCCGACGCCGACCGTCTCCACGATGATGACATCAAAGCCCGCGGCCTCGCAAAGCAGCATTGTCTCGCGCGTGGTGCGGGCCACGCCTCCGAGCGTGCCGGCCGAAGGCGAGGGGCGAATGAATGCCCGGTCATCGGTCGCCAGCTTGGCCATGCGAGTCTTGTCGCCAAGGATCGAGCCGCCGGTGCGCTGCGAGGTCGGGTCAACCGCGAGCACCGCGACCTTGTGCCCGCGCCTCGTCAGGTTGGTGCCGAGCTGGTCGATGGTCGTGGATTTGCCCGCGCCGGGAGAGCCTGTGATGCCCACACGATAGGACTGTCCGGTGGCTGGCAACAGCGTCTGCAACAGTTTGGCGGCCATGTCGCGGTCGCGTCGCTGGCGGCTTTCGACGAGCGTGATGGCCCGCGCGAGCATGGCGCGATCGCCGCGGCGCACGCCGTTCACATAATCGTCAAGGGCAGGGCGTTGCCGCATTGCTGCGCCGGTTTCATTTCCAACCATGTTGTCGGGATACGCGAAAACCCGGCGCGAAAGCAAGATTGCGCCCGTCCGGCGTGAAGGCTGGTCCCGAGTGCGCCACGAAAATTGTGGTTAACCGCCACATTCCCGGCCAAGCAAAGCCAAAATACTCAGCGAGACACGGCCTAGTTGTAGAGCGTCGGTGCGAATCTCGATACCGAGATGGTGACGACAGGTGGAAAACCGATGGAAAACCAATCGCCAGATCAGAAGCGGCATGTCCGCCAGGCGCTGGCCGATCTCGTATTCGGCCTGGCCCTGTTTGTGATCTTCATCATTCTGGGCGTGTTCGGAGCCAAGCAGGCGACGTCGTATGTCGGCGGTGTGGATAACCTCGGACAGCTTGTGGAGCCGTTGCCTTCGGACCACCCTTCCCCGATTCTGCGTCATGTCCCGCTTCCGCTGGGAGGCGAGACGTGATATTCCTTTCGTTGTTCGTGGAGAACGCGTGCCGGTCCGTGAACCATCGCCAGTCGGCGAGCCCTTTGCAAATAGGTGTCTCGACCACTGCGCCGGTTTCCTAGGGCTGATGAGTACTCCAGAACCAGACCCCTGGCGCATGGTGTCGCGTACGCCAGGCGGTCCTGTTTTCCGCTGGGTGTTATGACGCCTTCCGGCTGTCAGTGTGGCCCGCTCCTCGTCTCAGGCGAAGCCGTGCGCGTATCGGTCGCTTTGCGGGCACTCGATAATCCGATACGATGAAAGCTGCCGAGGCCGAACAGGAGACAGATCGCATGATGCGTGGAAACCGGAAATTGTCAGCATGCGGGCGAAGCATCGGCCTGTGGTTCGCGCTCACCGCCGTCATCGGGGTAGCGGGATGGCAAGCCAACGGGGCCGACTGGTCTCAGTCGACGAATTTGCTGGATAAAGCGCTCTGGAACCAGGCGATAAAAGACCGGCCAGCGATTACGGACCTCTCCGCAGCCTCGGTAGAATGGCGTACCCGCGAAGGTGCAAGCGGCGACCGGATCGTTGAACGCGTTGAGGCGGAGCGCGCGCGCAAAGCGGGCGTGTCTGTGATTGCTGGGATCAGCGGAGAGACCATTCCTGCGCCGGTTCTGGCTGAACAGGCGGCGGAAGGTCATACGGCGGATGGTCTGGACGTAGAGCCAGCGGCCTTTAATGGGCTGACGGAAGGGGATCGTCTCACAATCACCACGACCGAGGGTGAGGTTTACACATTCGAGGTGGTCGCACCGAATGATAGCAGCAGCGGCAACGCCGAAGTTTCAATCCGCGTTGCCGCTACCGATAGTCCTAAGCCAGTGCGTCATGCCATTCGCCCAGTGAACCTGCATCCGGCCGAAAATCTCGCACAACAAGAGTTGTAGAGAGAACGGTTATCGCGTTGCCACAACCTGATTTTTCGGGCGTATCTACTTCGGCGCTCGCTTGGCCAGAATACGCTGCAATGTGCGGCGATGCATGTTCAGCTTGCGCGCGGTCTCCGACACGTTACGGTCGCACAGTTCATAGATCCGCTGGATATGCTCCCACCTTACCCGGTCGGCAGACATCGGATTTTCCGGCGGCGGCGCGTGCGACTCCTGCGTCGCCATCAGCGCGGCATATACGTCATCGGCATCCGCTGGCTTGGCAAGATAGTCCACGGCACCCATCTTCACGGCCGCGACGGCGGTGGTGATGTTGCCATAGCCGGTCAGCACGATCACGCGACTATCGGGCCGCATCTCGTTGAGCGTCTGCACGACATCAAGACCGTTGCCGTCCTCCAGGCGCATGTCGATCACGGCATAAGTCGGCGGGTTCGTCCGGATTTCACGCAAGCCATCCGCAACGCTCTCGGCACTGCGCACATCAAATCCGCGCGCTTCCATGGCGCGACAGAAGCGATTGAGGAACGGCTTGTCGTCATCGACAACGAGCAGGCCGGTGTCCTGACCGATGTCCGGGGTGGTTTCCAGTTCCATGACAGTCATTTTACGCATTCCTTTCGGCTGATGCACAAACATACGTGGCTTGGCTTGCAGATGGATTACATGTCGCAGGCGTAAGGCTTCCGCGCACGCGCTCCGCATGACGGATATGCACGTCGAGATGGATGTTTAAGCTGTCTCGTTGAGCTCGTGGGCCCGGTAGAACGCCTCGCGCGGCCAAGTGATCTCGACGACGGCACCGCTGCGCGGCGAACGCGCATTGCGCAGCGACAGCCGTGCGCCCGAGCGTTCCAGCAGTGTCTTGGCGATGAAAAAGCCCAGCCCCAGCCCGGTCTCGGGCACGCCGCCGCGACGCCCGCCCTGGCCCTGTGGACGCGTGGTCACGTATGGCTCACCCAGCCGGTTGATAACGCCGGCCTGGAAACCCGGACCGTCATCCCTGATGGTCACATGCACGTTTCGCCGGTCCCAGGTTGCGGTGATCTCGATCTTCTCTCTCGCGAAATCCACAGCGTTTTCCACAAGGTTTCCCAGGCCGTAAATGATGCCCGGGTTGCGCCGCATGACGGGCTCGCCGCCGGCCTTCTGGTCCGTTTCATCCGCGCGCGCGACATTGACCTCGATGGCCGGCCCCGTGTGGCGGTAAGGCTCGATCGCTTCCTCGATCAGCAGGCCGATCGGCATCCGGTCGAACATGTCATCGGAAAACTGCGTGCGCCCTGACAGACGGCCGAGGATTTCGCGGCAGCGCTCCGCCTGGCTGCGCAACAGGGCGACATCCTCGTGATGCGGCGAGTCCTCGGGGATCGAACGAAGCAGTTCCTTCGTCACCAGCGTGATCGTGCCAAGCGGCGTGCCCAGTTCATGCGCGGCCGCCGCCGCGAGCCCATCAAGGGCGGATAGCCGCTGCTCGCGCGCCAGCACCATCTCCGCGGCGGACAGCGCCTCGGACATGTCCCGGCGCTCCTGACCGACGCGCCACGAATACACTGCCGAGAAGACGATGCAGCTGGTCAGCGCGGTCCACACGCCGAAGATATAGACCGGCGGCAACACGGGGGCCGGCTCGCCTGACCACGGCAACGGCAGGTGAAACCAGATCAGCACGGTGGCGCACAGGATGGCAAAGCCTGACAGCAGCATCGTTTTTGACAGCGGCAACGACGACGCGGACACGGCCACCGGTACGACGATCAGCAGGGAAAACGGATTCTGCAGCCCGCCCGTCAAGAACAGCAGTACGCCAACCTGGAAAATATCGAAGCCCATCAGCCACATGGCCGGGCCTTCGCTGAGCCGTTTGCTCGCCGGATGCCGCGTGCTCAGAGCAAGGTTCAACAGGGCTGGCGCCGCGATCACCGCCAGGCATGCCGCGATCGGGAACTCGAACTGCAGCACCTGATCGACAAAGAAGACCGTCAGCAACTGCCCAGCGACGGCCACCCAGCGCAAGCGGATGGTGGTTTGAAGGCGAAGGCCACTACTTGTGTGAGCGGGGTTCACAGGGCCTGTCACAGGCGCTCCAATCTGGCTATGCGCAAGCCGGGCGACACTCACCCGCGCCTGGGGAACAAACGCGCATCCTCGGGCGTCGGATCATCGGGCAGGACCGCCGCGGCGCGCTGCTCCACGGCTTCGTTAATCAGATGCTCCAGAAGATCGGCGAACAGCATTGGCTGCTCGGCGGCTTCCCAGAGGAAATACCCGAACGAGCCGGGGCACGGGTTAACCTCGTTGAGCCAGACCTCGCCGGTCTCCTCGTTGCCAATGAAATCAAGGCGTGGCGCGCCGCTGCCATCCAGATGCTCGAATGCCGTGCGGGCCCAGCCGCGCAGCCGCGCTTCGGTATCGCCGGGCAGCTCCGGGTTGAGTTCGCGTGTCAGCGACAGCATGCCTTCGCTTGCGCGGCCGCCGCCGGGGGCTTTCGATCCGCCCTCCTTGCCCTCGCCGCCAGAGAGATATTTCTGCTTGAAGTCGAGCAGGTCTTCCGCGCGCTTCGGCTTCTCGATCGCTGATGTGCGCAACTCGCCGCCAAACCGTCCGACCGCGAGATTATACTCGACCATGTTCTCAACGAACGGCTCAAGGATCGCGGCGTTGTCGTATTTGAAGATGCCGGGCAGGACGGCGGCAAGCTCATCCAGATTCTTGACCCGCGCCACGCCGATGCTGCTGCCCAGATGCGACGGCTTGATGATGCATGGAAAGGGAAAGCCCGCGATCTGCGCATCCAGCTCTTCAGTGGTCAGCAGCAGCCCCTCGCGCGGACGGCGGATCTCGCGGAATGGCAGCATCGGGATGTCAGTGTCAGACAGCATCCGCTTGGTCGCGACCTTGTCCATCAGGATCGTCGATGCGAATGCGCGCGCGCCGGTATAGGCAATGTCGGCCATCTCCAGCGCGCCCTGGATGCGGCCATCCTCGCCGTAAAGCCCGTGAAACGCGAGCAGCGCCACGTCGAATTCGATGGTTTTCGCGCGCTGAAACAGGGAGCCGCCGGGGCTGATGAGGCGGGCGCGCTCGCCCGGTGTGAGGCTGAGCTGCACGGCCGTGAGGCCTTCGCGCGCGCCCGAACCGGGGATGTAGCTGTCGCGTGACAGCAGGGAATCGCCCGTGAGCATTTCGCCATTTGCCGCGATATAGACCGGCACGACCTCGTAAAGTTCCGGGTCGAGGGCTTCGGCGGCTTGCAGGCCGGTGACGATGCTCACGTCATGTTCGGGCGAGCGCCCGCCGAAAACAACCGCGATGACTTGTTTATCCGAGGCCATTGCCGTTATGCCAAATGTTTCAAGCCGCCGTTTGCGACCGCGCCGATACTAAAAGGTTCAGCCGGATTTGCCAGCCCTGGATTGGACAGCGTTAACGCCTGTGCCCCGTACCTGTTGCAAACTTGATGCGGGCGGGTATGGCTGTATCCCGCTGGATGCCCGGCACGCATTGCACAGCGAGCCGCTGGTGTCGCTGACAGGCTTGGGCCTTGCAGGCGAAAACTATTATGCCCGCACTGACGGCGGCAACGCGCCGTATCATCGACCTATCCACGGCAGCCTTTTGGACCTGTGGGCACGCCAGTCGGTTGCAGAAAAACTGGAACGCGTCAATCGCGCCTTGCGGCCCTGGGGCTACCAGCTGTTCATCTGGGACGCGTATCGGCCGGTCACTTGCCAGCGGGGCTTGTGGGACTTTTTCTGGGCGCAGGCGCGCTCCGAGGCCCCCGAAGCCGATGACGCGGTGATCCGCGCTCGCGTTCTAACATTCGTTTCTGATCCCTCGCGTTTTGATGCGGAAGACCCAACGAGTATCCCCACCCACGCGACCGGGGCGGCCGTCGACCTGACGCTTCAGCACCTCGACACTGGCGCGCTTGCCGAGATGGGCGCTGGCTTCGACGAGATGAGCGCGCGCGCGGCGAGCGACCATTTTGAGCGCGCGCTGGAGCGCGGCGAGATCGGCCCCGGCGATCCGCGCCTTCTCAATCGCCGTCTCCTGCATGCCGCAATGCTTGCGGAGGGATTCGTCAATTACCCGGCGGAGTTCTGGCATTTCGACTGGGGCAACCAGATGTACGTGCGCAACCTCGCCGCCAATCCCGCGGTATTGGGGGGTGACGCGCCGCAGACCGCTTGGTATGGCTATGTCCGCCCGCCGGAAGGGGAGGGGGGCGTTTGAAAAAGCGGAGACAGATGAGCGCGCCGATGACGCATGCCGCGCCGGCAGCCGCCGCGCCGTTCGCATTCGAGGAAGTGGGTCAGCCGGCGGGCGCGCGCACAGTGCGTTTCGTCTGGGCGCATGGCTGGGGACAGGATCGGCGCGCGTTGTCGCCGCTAGCCGAGGCGTTGTCGGGGCAAGGCTCGCATCTGCTTCTCGATTTTCCTGGCTTTGGCGCGTCGCCGCCGCCACCCGATGCTTGGGACACCGCGGCTTATGCCGATGCGGCCGCCGAATTGCTTGCCAGCCGCCCGCCGGCTGCGAAAACCGTATGGGTCGGGCATTCCTTCGGCTGCCGGGTCGGGCTGCAGCTCGCTGCGCGTCACCCGCACGCTGTCACCGGCCTGTTCCTGATCGCCGGGGCGGGGCTGCCGCGCCAGCGCAGTTTGCCCGGGCGTCTGCGCCTTGCGGCCCGTGTGCGCACCTTCAAGGCGCTCAAACGCGCCGCGCCGATGCTCGGGCTGGATGTCGAGGCGCTGCGCCGCCGCTTTGGCAGCGCGGACTACGCCAATGCCGGCGAGATGCGCGCGGTGCTCGCCAAGGTCGTCAGGGAAGACCTAAGTGACGTGGCCCGGCAGGTCCGCTGCCCCGTCCATCTCGTCTACGGCGAGAACGACAGCGAAACTCCGCCCGATATCGGCGAGCGGCTGTCCCGGCTCATCCCCCGCGCCGAACTGACTATCCTGCCACGACATGATCACTACTCGGTGCTAGCAGGCGGCAAGCATCAGGTGTTGAAGCGGCTGCGTGATTTCGTGGGAGCGATCGAATGATCTGGATCGGGGGGGCGGTCACCGCGCTGGCGTTCGCATTTTTCGCCATGCGGCGCTTGCGGCGTTACCTGCACATCTACCAGCAGGAGGAATACGACGCGGGGCGCTTCCTGTCGTGGCTGTTCCGCGCGCTTGCATTCGACAGGCGGGTGGCGCTGGCGATCGGCGCCGTCGCGCTCGTCATCTGGCAGTTTGGCCCGGCCGTGCCTGCCGTTTGGCAGGGCGTGCTCGCGGGGTTGTTCATCATCGCCGGCGCGCTGGAGCCCGACCCGCGCAAGAACGCAAAGAAAAAGCTCGCCATGACCAAGCGCGCCCAGCGCATCTACTGGGTCGGGTTGGCGTTTTCCGTGGCCGCGGCCGGAGCGGCGGCGTTCGCGCCTGCGCCGCTGTGGTGGCTCGCGCCGCTGTGGGCCGTGCCGTTCACGCTCGTGCTCGGCAATCTCGTGCTGATGCCGCTGGAGCACCGGACCCAGCACAAGTTCTGGAAGGATGCACATTCGAAGCTCAAGCGCCTTCGCCCAACGGTGATCGGCATCACCGGATCATTCGGCAAGACATCGGTGAAGCATATCCTCGGCCACATCCTCGGGATGCATGCGCGCACGCTGTACACGCCCGGCAGCGTCAACACGGTGATGGGCAACACCCGCATCATCCGTGAGCAACTCAAGCCCGGAACGCGCTATTTCATCGCGGAGATGGGCGCATACGGGATCGGCTCGATCAAGCGGCTATGCGACCTGACCCCGCCGGACCTCGGCGTGCTGACCACGATCGGCGAAGCGCATTATGAGCGGTTCAAGTCGCTGGAGACGGTTGCGCAAGCCAAGTTCGAGCTGTGCCAGTCGGTCGTCGCCAAGGACGGCAAGATGGTCGTCGGCGACGAGGTGCTCGCCCAGGATTACGCTGTAGACTACATGAACGCGCACCGCGATCATTTCGTCATTTGCGGCAAGAGCGAGTTTGCCGATCTGAAAATCCAGAACGTGAAGCAGGAAAAAGACGGGCTGAAGGTGGAGGTTACCTGGCCCGACATGTTCGGCGAGGATGAGTTCATGCTGTTCGCGCCGCTTTACGGCCTGCATCACGGGGCGAACATGGCGCTGGCATTCGGGGCGGCCGTTCTGGCGGGCGTGCCGGCGAAAAAGGCGATCGCGGCAATGGCGACCGTCCCGCAAATCCAGCACCGGCTCGAGGTCAAGCCGCAGGGCGACGGCAGCATCCTGATCGACGACGCTTATAACTCCAATCCCTCAGGGTTTGCCGCCGCGCTGGAGTTGACGGATCGGCTGCGCAACGGACACGGGCGGCGCATCCTGATCACGCCGGGGATGGCCGAGTTGGGTGCGCGCCACGACGAGGCGCACGCCGAACTTGGCTTGAAGGCCGCGCAGTGCATCGACGTGGCGCTGGTGGTCCGCCCTGACCGGATCCCGACCTTCGTGGAGACATTCGAGCGGCGCGCGTCGAACGGACGGCTTGTGAAGCTCGAAAGCTTCGCAGAGGCCGAGGACTGGCTGAAACGCAACGTCAAGGCGCATGACGTTGTGCTCATCGAAAACGATCTGCCGGATATTCTGGAGCGCAAATTTCCGGTGTGAGGCGGTCTACATGCGCCCCACTCGGGCCATCACCTCGCGCGGGATGCCATACAGCTCGATCGTGCGCTTCTCGTCGCGAAGGCCGCACAGCTCACGCTGGATCAGCAGCGCCCACACCGCGCCCGCGGCCTCTTCGACCAGCGTGACCCGGTCCGCCCCGGGCCGCTCGCCCGCATCAAACGCATGGATGGCATGGAGAGCCGCTTCCACGCGACGGCCGGCCCGGCTCAGCGATGACGCCTTCTCCTCAAGGATTTCCTGGTCGATCTGGTCTGCCGCGGCCTGGCGCAGCGCGGATGCAGCTTTTGGTCCCGGGGGTCGAAACACGGACACAGCCTCGCGCTCAGCTGAGATCGATGGCGTAACGCTTCAGGTCTTCGAGCGACACGACCTCCAATGCGGCCTCGTTCGTGGCCGACAGCACCACGCGCGGCGCAGCCCCGGCGTCCAGCGCCTGTTTCCAACGCGCCGCACACAGGCACCAGCGATCGCCCGCCTTGAGCCCCGGAAAGCCGTAGGCCGGGATCGGCGTGGACAAGTCATTGCCGACCGACTTCGTGTAGCCGAGGAAATCATCCGTCATCACCGCGCATATGGTGTGCGAGCCTTGATCCTCCGGCCCGGTGTCACAGCAGCCATTGCGATAAAAGCCGGTGACAGGCGCTTCGGAACAAGAGGTGATCGGATCGCCGAAAACGTTCTTCTGCTGTTCGTCGCTCATATTGCTCCCGAAGTGAATTGCGTGGGCGGTGGCGGTCGCCACGATCAATGATCCTGGCTGTAGCGTACCCGGTAAACCCCGTTTTCCAAATCGTCGAAGAATTCCATTACCTGAGGATGGCGCACTGGCTCGCCGGTATCGTCGGGCAGCAGGTTCTGCTCCGAGACATAAGCGACATACTCGGTTTCCGCGTTCTCCGCGAGCAAGTGGTAATAAGGCTGGTCTTTCGCGGGGCGGATCTCCGGCGGGATCGAGAGCCACCACTCCTCTTCATTGTCGAATTCGGGATCAATATCAAAAATGACACCGCGAAAGGGATAAAAACGATGACGGACAACTTGGCCCAACTGAAACTTGGCGGTTCTGATTTTTTCCATCTATCGTCCTTCCTGCACAAGGCCCGGCCGCCGACAATGGCTTACAAACCGTAAGCCGAAGCCAGCTCCGGGTCTTTTGCCACCACCAGCTTGGCGAGATCAACGATGACCTTCGCCTGCTTCCAGGTGGCGTC
>CAYFVF010000053.1:1344-9844 GCA_964346335.1 uncultured Hyphomicrobiaceae bacterium | reverse complement strand
TCTGGGTGCTGTTCCAGCTCTACAGCCTGTTTTTCGCCGCTGACAGCCACACCGCATGGTGGGCGCATCTCGGCGGTCTCGGCGCGGGCGCAGTGCTGGTGCTATTCATGCGCCGGCCTGGCGTGGCGCTGTTCGATCGCGCGCCCGCCGCCTGAGCGCGCCCGCGCTGGAGGGTTAGCGGAACATTGACTTGGGCCGAGCCGCCGACTAACGTCGACAACTCTTTTCGCAACTGCGAACTAGACGGGTTCATCAGGAACAGCGCCGCTCTCAGCCCGTTGGCCAGCGGCCAGATCCCGCGGCATCGGCATGTCTCAGAACGCTCTCGACACGTCGCGCTCATCATTGTTGGCGCTCCGGTATTTCGCTAATGTGAGCAGAGCGCAGCGACACAGAGATTCACATGACGGCTGAGAAAGCCCCGCACGGGAGATATGCATGAAGAAAATCCTCGTCCCGGTGAAGCGGGTCGTTGATTACAACGTCAAGATCCGGGTCAAAGCGGACGGCAGCGGCGTCGAGACGGCAAACGTCAAGATGTCGATGAACCCGTTCGATGAAATCGCGCTGGAAGAGGCGATCCGCCTGCGCGAGGCGGGCGACAAGGGCGTCGAGGAGATCGTCGCCGTCTCGATCGGCCCGGCCAAGTCGCAGGAGACGCTGCGCACGGCCCTGGCGATGGGCGCGGACCGGGCGATCCTGATCAAGACCGATGAACTGGTGGAGCCGCTCGGCGTGGCCAAGACCCTCAAGGCGGTGATCGAGAAGGAAGCGCCTGATCTCGTCATCCTCGGGAAGCAGGCGATCGACGACGACTGCAACCAGACAGGCCAGATGCTGGCTGCCTTGCTCGGCTGGCCCCAGGCCACCTTCGCCTCCAAGCTGGACGTGATGGACGGCAGCATGCACGTGACGCGCGAAGTGGATGGCGGGTTGCAAACCGTCGCCATGAGTCTTCCAGCGGTCGTGACCACGGATCTGCGCCTGAACGAACCGCGCTATGCGTCATTGCCCAACATCATGAAGGCGAAAAAGAAGCCGCTTGAGGAGATGACGCCTGCTGATCTCGGCGTTGACCTTGCGCAGCGGATCAAGGTGCTCAAAACCACGGAGCCGCCGGAACGCCAGGGCGGCGTCAAGGTGGAGAGCGTGCAGGAACTTATCGACAAGCTCAGAAACGAAGCGCGGGTGCTGTAATTATGAGCGTATTGCTGATCGCCGAAGTGACGACCGACGGCCTCGACGCGGCCACGAGCAAGGTTCTGAGTGCCGCGCGCCAGATCGATGATGACATCCACGTGCTGGTGGCGGGGTACAACTGCGAGGCCGAGGCCGACCAGGCCGCGCGTCTGGATGGGGTCGCGAAGGTGCTCCATGCCGATGCCCCGCACCTGGAACACCAGATTGGCGAGGAAATGGCCGCGCTTATCGTCCCGCTGATGGACAGCTACGATACGGCTATTGCCGCCGCAACCAGTTCGGGCAAGAACATCTTGCCCCGCGTGGCGGCACTGCTGGACGTCGGGCAGGTCTCCGACATCATTGCGGTACACGCGCCAGACACCTACGAGCGACCGATTTATGCCGGGAATGCCTTACAGACGGTGCAGGCGACCGACGCGAAAAAGATCGTGACAGTGCGCAGCACGGCCTTCCCCGACAGCGCGCGGCGCGCCGAGCCTGCCTCCGTAGAAGCCCTTACGCCGCCAGAACCTGTTGGCTTGACGAGCTTCGTGGACCAGCAGCTCAGCGCCTCGGACCGGCCGGACCTGTCGAGCGCGAAGATCGTCGTCTCCGGCGGGCGCGGAATGCAATCCGGCGAGAACTTCAAAATGCTGGAGCGTCTCGCCGACAAGCTCGGCGCGGCCATCGGCGCCAGCCGCGCGGCCGTCGACGCCGGCTATGTGCCAAACGATTATCAGGTCGGCCAGACCGGCAAGGTGATCGCGCCGGACCTCTACATCGCAGTCGGTATTTCCGGGGCCATCCAGCATCTGGCCGGCATGAAGGAATCAAAGGTGATCGTGGCCATCAACAAGGACGCCGAAGCGCCGATCTTCCAGGTCGCGGATTATGGACTGGTCGCCGACCTTTTCGAGGCCATCCCGGAGATCGAGGCGGAACTGGACCGCGAACTCGCGCCAGGCGAGTAGAGATGGTTACGACGGGGCCCTTGCGGGACGCTTCATCAGGGCGAAAGGAAAACGGATCGCATGGCTGAGGACGCGCTCGAACGCAATCCCGAAACGTCTGCCGGACGCCAGTCCGCGACGGACCTCTCAATCCGCAAGATCGGCGTGATCGGCGCCGGTCAAATGGGCAATGGCATCGCCCACGTCGCCGCGCTGGCGGGCTACGAGGTGGGCATCCATGACCTGTCGCGCGCGCAATTCGACGCGGCGATGGAGACGATCACCAGAAACATGAGCCGTCAGGCGGCCAAGGGAAAAATTTCCGAGGGGCAGCGCGAAGATGCGCTGGCACGCATTAGCTTCGTCGATAACCTCGAATCGTTGGGCGACACCGACCTGGTGATCGAAGCCGTCACCGAGGACGAGGATATCAAGCGCAAGATCCTGACCGATCTGTGCCCTCATCTGAAGGACGGCGCGATCCTGGCGTCGAATACCTCGTCGATCTCGATCACACGGCTCGCGTCCACCACCGACCGGCCCGAGCGGTTCATCGGCATGCACTTCATGAACCCGGTCCCGGTCATGGAGTTGGTCGAGTTGATCCGCGGCATTGCGACGGCCGATGACACGTTCTACAAGGCGCGCGCCTTCGTCCGGTCCATGGGCAAGACGACAGCCACGGCGGAGGATTTTCCGGCTTTTATCGTCAACCGCATCCTTCTGCCGATGATCAATGAGGCGGTCTACACGCTTTACGAGGGCGTCGGCAACGTCGAGGCGATCGACACGGCCATGCGGCTCGGCGCGCATCACCCGATGGGACCGCTGCAGCTTGCGGATTTCATCGGCCTGGATACCTGCCTGTCGGTGATGCAGGTGCTCTACGAGGGGCTGGCGGATTCGAAATATCGCCCCTGTCCGCTCATGGTGAAATACGTCGAGGCTGGCTGGCTGGGCCGCAAGGCGGGGCGCGGCTTTTACGACTACCGCTCGGACCCGCCGGTGCCAACGCGCTAGCCTCTCGATTGCCCGCCGTTCACGTCTGCAGAAACCGGCGCGAGGCGCCTTCCAGCACCAGCGCCGTCAGCGTCCCGCTCCGCCAGGCCAGCGTGTCAATGTCGATGCGGTTCGAACGAATCTCCGGCTCCGACACCGGCGTATGACCATGTACCACCAGTTTGCCGAGGTCCCCGTCATAATCCAGGAAGGGCTCACGGATCCAGATCAGGTCTTGCTCCGCCTGCGCCTCGATCGGCACGCCAGGGCGGACTCCCGCATGCGCGAACAGGTAATCACCAATCACCACCACGCTTTCCAGCCCGCGCAGAAGCTCAAGATGGGCATCCGGTATCGCGGAAACGGCGGTATCGCGCAGGACCGCGGGCAGTTGATCGCGCATGGCGTCGACATCGATGTCGTAGGACGCCAGGGTCGGTACACCGCCATTCGCCGCCCATTGAAAGAAAGCCGCCGGGTCATCGAGAAAATCGAGGAACATGACCTCATGGTTCCCCTTGAGCAGATGCGTCTCGTAATCCGGATTGGCGCGCAGCCACAGCAGTTGGTCGATCACGCCCGCGCTGTCCGTGCCACGATCGACATAGTCCCCGACGAAAACGAGAACGGTCCGGCGAGCTGGCGGCACAGCAGCGCAGTCCGCCGCGATCCGCCGGGTCATGTCCGCCAGCAGGTCCGCCCGGCCGTGAATATCGCCGATGGCGTAAACGCGCGTTCCCTCGGGGACCTGCGGGGCGCGGCCATCCGCGCGGCACGGCTGGTCGCTGGTTTCGCTCGACATGGTATCGCTCCCTATTGCCGGCCCCGGCGCCGATTTCGTCCGATCGGGCGCCTCAGCAAATTTTTCAGCTTTGAATTTGCCTAGTGATGCCGTATTTCGCGGATATAGCAGGATGAGGGTAGAGGTGCACCCGCGAACACAACCTTCAGCGGGAAGGTTGGGTTGCTTGTGGTTTTGTCCGGTTCCGGTCAATCAACCTCATAGATCAGATGCCACGCCGCCCGAAACGGCTATTGGCGCGTCTTGCGCGGCGCTGTTGGCCGCTAAAGCGCGATCCGGAAAGTGGGAAACGGTTTTCGGAGAAACCGCGCGTGAGATCAGAAAGTAAGAGCCGCATTCTGCTTCAATCAGAACGGATGCGGCTCTCGGAGCGGACTCCGCTCTTATGAGGCGATAATCCCAGTACGGGACAAGGAGTGCGACATGTCCAGTTCGACCAGCTCAAAACCCGCAAGCGAGAGCCGCGCGACACCGCCGACCGGCGCGGATGCTGGCGCGCAAGCGGACAAGAGCGACATGGACACGTCTGAGGTAAAGACCGAGAGCGCGGCGGAACACGCTGCGCCGAAGAAAGGCAGCGAGGACACGGAGCACCCAAGGCCCGAGCAAGACCCCGAGCCGAAAGACGACCCATCCACCGACGAGAAAGCCACAGCCAAGCCGGAAGATGACGACGCGGAGGGAAAAGAGACCCCTGCTTCAGCCAACAGCGCCGCATCGCCCGAAAACACGTCCGCGAAAGCCGAAGGCTCCGCGACCGCGACAGCCACGCCCGAAAATGTGACCAAGCAGACGCCAGAGCCGGCGCAGGGCGCGGATGCGTCAACGGACGCCGCGGATACCGCGGAGGACAAGGAAGAAACCCTCGACCTGCGCGCGCTGTTCGCCAGTTCCGAGCCCGATTTCGCGAACCCGACCGAAACCTTCGAGATGGCGCGCGGCGCGAAACCGGAAGCGCGCTCGTGGGCCGCTGCTTTCGGCGGCAATACTGATAGCCAGCCAGACACCGCTGACGACGGCGACTTGCCATTCGACCTGCCTGCCGAGGCCGCGCTGAACGACCCGGATACGGCAGACGACACCACAAGAAGCAACATCTTCACCGGCAGTGGACTTGCGAATGCGCCCGATGGCGACACGCCCGACGCGTTTGCCGGCAGCGCGCCGGGCGACCCACTCGCTGATGCTGTTCAGTCAGCCTTGCGCAGCGTGTATGGCGATGGCGACAAGAGCACCGACGACAATCCGGCGGCCGACAACACGGATGGAAGCGGCCCGGTTCTCCAGTGGGCCGGGAGCCAGTCCGGAGCGGGCGATAGCGACGATGCCGCGCGTTTCGTGGACGCGCTGAACGCGGAGCCCGAGCCGGGCGCGCAGCCGGAGGCGAATACCGGCATCGACGAGGAGACGACCGAGGCGGTTCTCAACTATCTCTACGAGATCGGCGGCGAGACGAGCGCCCCCGCCTCGACCCAGCAACAGGCGGATACGCCAGCTTACCACCACGACGACTATGCCAGCGCGAACACTGGCGAGCGGCTGTCTGATGACGCATGGCTGAGCGCGGCGCATGGGCAGGCCTCGCAAGACGAGCAGACCTATGCGCAATCTGACGAGACATCCAGCGCTTATGTTGGCGAAGCGGCGCAAGCCCCGGTCCCTGCCGTTGCCCCCTCACAAAGCTATAACCCGCCGATGAACCTCGATCCCGACGGAAGCGAAGCCAGCGGGAAGCTGCTTGGCGCGGCGGGCCTCGGCCTGATCGGCGGCATTGCCTTGGCGGGCGTAGCGGCGGTGTTCGTCTTCAACTCCTTCGTGACGCAAGAGGATATCACGGGCGGGCAGGCGCAGACGTCGGCGCGCGCAAACGCCAGCAGCGCGAGTGAGCCTGCGACCGCGAGTGTGGAGAGCAAGGACAGCTCCCGCCTGGGCGAAACCGCGACTGCCTCCACCGACGCCGGAAACCCGCGTGAAGCTGCGACCTCCGCCACGGCCGCGCAAACCGCGGCACTGCCCGACACGTCCGCCACCGAAACCGGCGCGGCGGGCGACACCGCCGCGCGCATTGACGCCGGGCCGATCGCCGGGCGTGCCGATCAGGCCATCCCGCTGAGCCTGAGCGTGCCCGAGAGCGGTGGCGAGCGGTTCGTACGGATCGACGGGCTGCCCGAGGGCGTGAAGCTGTCCGCCGGCGTGGATACTGGCAACGGAAGCTGGCTGCTCTCCGCCGGGCGCGCGGACGGCGTGGCCCTGAGCACGCCGAGCGCCTATGCCGGAGAGTTCACGCTCGAAGCGCAACTGCTTGGCGCGGATGCCCGCACGCCGCTTAGCGGCCCGGTCGGGTTTGCAGTCAGCGTCGCTGATGCCGCGCCTGCCGAAGCCGGTGAAACACGCACGCCCGCGCTGGACCCCGACACAGCGCCCGCCATCGCCGACCAGCCGCCAACGCCAGTGGAGCGGGCGCGCAGCCTGATGAGCGCTGGCGATGTTGCCGCTGCACGCGAGACCCTGCGCGCGGAAGCGAATGCGGGCAACGCTCAGGCCGCGCTCGCGCTGGGCGAATCGTTTGATCCGATGACGTTCGACTCGCTGAGCGGAGCCAATGCCAGCCCGGACGCAACCGAGGCGTTCCGCTGGTATCAAAAGGCGGCGGAACTTGGCGAGGCGCGCGGGCAGACGAAAATGTCGGCGCTCAAGGACTGGCTGCTGCGTTAACACCTCATCCCGTTGCAATCAGACCGGATACGGCGCCAACATTTCGAGGTCGCGCCCGATTTGGCCGAAAGCCGCTTCGCGCTGTTCTGCGCGCTTTAATCCCGCGCCGCACCCACCGTTTCTCCCGCCTTTGCACGGGTCTGCGGACCTGTGCGTGTTGGCTGTGCGTCGAACGGCGCCGGGCGCGGTCCGCGCCACGGCTGCGACTTGTACCAGCCCGTGATGTAAGCGGTGGCGATGAGAATGCCGAAGCCAGTGAGGTTCACGAGCGCGAACGTGAAGGTCTGCCGCCCGATAAAGTCGAGCACCGCTCCGCCCATCTGCGCGAGCACCATGCTGGTCAAGAACACGGCGAGCGATTGTTGCCCCACCTTCTGAACGATCGTCACGAACCGCCCCCACGCACCGCTGCTGACCAGACGCCGCCCGCCTTCACCAGCGGCCGCCCACGCCAGGTAGGCCAGCGCGAGGAAATGCCCATAACGCAGAATGCCGAAATCGGTCTTCCAGATGAGCGGGCGCAGGCCCTCACGCCACTCCTGGAGCAGCGCGACCTCGCCATAGACGCGATACCACGCGACCGGGATGGTGAGGATCACCACGGCGAGTGCTGCGACGACGAGCCAGGTCCGCACCGGCGGCGCTGGTATCCAGCCGCGCATGAAGGCAAAGCCGGTGAAGAACACAAGCTGCCAGCCGAACGGATTGAAGAACCATTCGCGGTCAGTCCAAGGCTCGGCCGGCAGGGCCAATAGCTGGAAATTCGCCGCGAGCCACAGTGCCGCCATGAAGGCGAAGGCCAGCCAGCGGCTCTGCCGTGCCAGCAGAATGACCACGGGCATCATCGCCAGGATGACCAGATACATCGGCAGGATGTCGAAGAAATTCGGCACGTAGGTCAGCGTCAGGAGACCGACCAGGTTCGTCGCGGTGTTGTCGAAGAACCAGACGAGGTTCAGCCGGTCGCGGAAGTGGTTTTCGCCCGCGTGCCAGCCCGTGCTGTCCAGCGCGACCACCATCGCCGCGATGATGAGAAACAGCGCGATATGGCACCAATAGACTTGCCAGACACGATGGCTGACCCGCGCCGTGCCCATCCAGAAGCCGCGATCTTCGAACACCCGCCCAAAAGCGATCGCCGAAGCCATGCCGGAGCAGAACACGAAGATCTCGGTCGCGTCGGAAAAGCCGAACCGCGCGGGGATCCACAGCGTCCAGACATTGCCGGGGACGTGGGCGATGAAGATGATGAACATGCCCAGCCCACGAAAGAAATCCAGACGCGGATCGCGCTGGCCGGGGCTGCGCACTGTCGATTTGTTCTCAAAATTCATGTCTGGCAACTTCCCTCGCCCCGGCGCTTCTCGACGCGCCGCCCTGTCCCGTGGCCGTGGCCGCTATCAGGCGGTGACAGCGGTTCCGGACACGCCGCGCGCCCTGGCGATCCAATCGAGCCGCGTGCGCACGAACCTATCCGGCACGTGAAGCTTGTTGCGCTGCGCAATAAGCTCCCGGGCCTGCATGTAGGCCCCCGCCAGGATCGCCGCGTCAATGATCATTCGCTCGAAAACGTCGCGTTGCGCGTGACTCCCGCCGATGGTCTGCAGATGTGGCCGGGCCGTGGCCAAATTCTGATAAGCCTCAAGATATTCAGCATTGCCGAAAGCGCGTAACCCTTCGGCCACGGGATGCCCTGTCAGTGCCGCCACGCGCGCCATCTCGCTGCCCGGTTGAGCACCTGCGCATTCCAGCCGCCTGGACAGACGCTGCGCCGCGCCGCTGCGCCCTGCGCCTGTCAGCGCCAGCATATAGTGCAGATCGGCGAACACGACGCTGCCATCGTCAACGCGCG
>CAYFVF010000053.1:0-1244 GCA_964346335.1 uncultured Hyphomicrobiaceae bacterium | reverse complement strand
CCGGGGTGCTGGCCGCGTGTGCGAGGAAGCCGCGAACGGTACTATTCCACGCGTCCAGCGCGTCGGGATCGGTCAGTTGGACCGGATGGCCGCTCAAATCCTGCATGGCAAACAGCTCTCCGAATCCGCGCGCAGTGGGCATGAGATCGCGCTCCTTGGGCAAGGCCCGAAACCGTGTCCGGCCCAGCTGCGGTCTCGTTACGCGCTCACAGGGGGGATATTCTTCGTTTTCAGGCCGAGCCAAATGACGCCTATTCACAATGGCGTGGGCCATCACCCGCGCGGCTTTCACCTGCCGACCGCAGTGATAGTCTACGCCGGAGAAGGGTACGAAAGGGCGAACCAATGCGCATCAGCGATCGCCACTTGAACAGACCGGCCGTTGTAGTCGCCATTCTGGGCCTGCTGGTGATCGCGCTCATGGCGGCGAAGGCCGGTGGAGCGCGGCTCGCGCTTGCGGTGGTGATCGGCGGGTTCGCGGGCGTCGCGCTCTATCACGCCGCGTTCGGTTTCACGGGTGCGTGGCGCAGGCTGATCCAGGAGCGGCGCGGGGCGGGGCTGCGCGCGCAGATGCTGCTGATCGGGGCCACCGCCATTGTCTCGTTTCCGCTGATCGGATTTGGCGCGAGCGTCGGCCTGCCCACAGGCGGGTTCGTGTTCCCGTTCGGTGTGGCGGCGGCCTTCGGCGCGTTTGTGTTCGGGATCGGAATGCAGCTTGGCGGCGGATGCGGGTCCGGCACGCTGTATACCGCGGGCGGCGGCAGCACGCGGATGATGATCACGCTCGCGGCGTTCATCGCCGGGTCCACGCTCGGCGCGGCGCATCTGCCGGCATGGCAGGGACTGCCCCGCTTCGAGGCGGTCTCGATCATCGGCGCATTCGGCGTGATCCCTGCCCTCGCGCTGACGGCCTCAGTCCTTGTCGCTCTCGCCCTCGTTTCAATGCAGTTGGAGCGCGCGCGCCACGGCGAAATCGAGGGGTGGCGCGAGACCGGCTCGCTGATCCGCGGGCCGTGGTCTCTGCTGGTCGGCGCGCTGGCGCTTGCGGCCGTCGGCATCGCGACGTTTCTGGTGCTCGGCCGGCCGTGGGGCATCACCTCGGCGTTCGCGCTTTGGGGCTCGAAGATTGCCGGGGCGGCGGGCGTGCCGGTCGAGACTTGGCAATATTGGCAGTGGCAGCCTGGCGCGCTTGAGCGCAGCATCTTCGCCGATGCGACGTCCGTCATGGACCTGGGCATCATCCT
>CAYFVF010000052.1:0-9969 GCA_964346335.1 uncultured Hyphomicrobiaceae bacterium | reverse complement strand
TGAGCGCCTCCATGCGTTTCACGCTTTCGGCCAGCCGCGCGCCCGCGCCAGTCGCTGCGGCGATCGCCTCGATACTGCTCTGGTAGTCGCGCGCGAACTCGCTTGCCTGTTGCTCGGCGCGTGCCAGATCGGCCCACAGGTCCTGGTGATCCGGCGCAGAGTAAAGCGCGCTCAAGTCCCAATTTGGCAGCGTGCCGAGCGCGGCCGCGCCCTCTTGCTGGGTGCCGTCGGCGGCGCGGGTCAAGCGGTGGGACGAGACGTCGAGGGACAGCGGAGCAGGGAACCAGTCGGTCATTATCGGAAAAGCCTTTGTATGCAAGCGATGAGCCTGTTGGAGCAAGCGCGGTCGGCGCGGCCCGCGATACATTCTAATGTGCGCCGCAGCGCACGCCGCTGCAAGAGGCCGTGTCGGCGGCACCGCATGGCACACGCATTCACGCGCATTTAAGCAGCTTGGCAGAAAGCCCCGCGCTGAGCCACGCGGGTAAATCGCACCTTTACGCATGGACCGCGACAGTCACGGTGTGTGGGTGTGATGGCCGTTTCAGGCCCGTTTGCGACATGGACATGCGTAAATGAGCGACAGTGTGCTGATCTTCGAGGCGGACGCCGCGCGCGTGGCCGTGTTGGTCGCGTGTGCGGAAAGAGCAGGGTTTTCCAGCGAAGTGGCCGGGCGTGATGCCGCGGCGCTGGCGCGCGTGCGTGAGCGTTTGTGCGAATTCTCGGAAATCGTGCTGGGGCCGGGGGCGGAGAGTGCCCAGGCGCTGTTGGAGGCGTTGCGGCTGGAGCCGGATGCGCCGCCAGCCATGGCGGTGACGCAGGACCATTCTGGCACGCTGGCGGAGATGTTGCGCGCCGGCGCGGTCGAGGCGGTGCCTATCGGCGAGGGTGAAGCGGCTATTTGCGCGGCGATGGGCCGCACGCACGAGGTCGTGTGTCTGAGCAGCGATTTCACCCGGATCAAGGGGCACGCCAACGCCGTCATCCGGCTGGACGATCTGCGCGGCGCGGGTGACGACATGGATCGCGCGGTCGCCCTGGGCGAGCGCGCCGCGCGGATGCAGATGCATGTGCTGCTCGAGGGCGAGTCCGGCGCGGGCAAGCGGTTGATGGCGCGCGCCATCCATGCGGGCAGCGACCGCGCGGCCCGGGCTTTCGTCGAGGTCGATTGCGAGGCGATTGCGCAGGATGATGCGGAGCGTATCCTGTTTGATCGCCGCCAGGGCCTTTACTGGCGCGCGCGCGGCGGCAGCCTTTTCCTCAACGAGATCGAGGCGTTGCCGGCGAGCGCGCAGGTGCGCATCGCCACGCTCATGGAGGAGCCGGACCGCACGGCCCGTGAGATATTCCACGAAAACCGGCCCGAGGTGCGTCTTTTCGCCTCGGCCAGCCGCGACATGCTCGGGCTGGTGAAAGCGGGCGCTTTCCGCGAGGATCTGTTCTACCGGCTGAATATCTGCCCGATCTGGATGCCGCCGCTGCGCCGCCGGCGCGAGGACGTCGCCGGGCTGGCGCGCGGCTTCATGCGGGCTTTCGCGTTGGAGACGGGGCGCCACATCGAAACGCTCAGCCCCGAGGCTGCGGCGATGCTCGTGCGCTACGACTGGCCCGGCAACCTGTTCGAGCTTGAGCGCGAGGTGTTCCGCGCCGTGCTGATGACCGATGGCACCGCGCTGGAAGTGGTCCATTTCCCGCGCATCCAGGCCCTCGCGGGCGCCACTGAAACGCAGGCGCAGCCGCGCTCCGCGGCTAAGCGCATCGCCACCCCGGAGCGCCGTGCCGGAGCGACCAGAACAGCGCCTCCGCTGGTCGAGGGGATGCCGACCACGATGCTGTCGGGTGAAGGCAAGGGCACGGTGTCGGTGGGCATCCCGGCGCTCACCGAGCGCGGAGAGGTGCGCTCGCTCGAAGAGGTCGAGGCGGACATGATCCGGCTGGCCCTGGGGCGCTATCGCGGCTCGATGACTGAAGCCGCGCGGCGGTTGGGTATCGGGCGCTCCACGCTCTACCGCAAGATCCGCGAATTTGGTCTCGACAGCCGCGGCGGTGCCCGGTGATGTCAGGTTTCGGTGATTTCGGCCAATCTGCGCCGCTGGATCTTGCCGGATGGCCCTTTCGGCAACTCGTCGAGGAAATGCACACGCTCCGGCGACTTGAACGCGCCTAGCGCCTTGCGGCACAGCCGGATCAGCTCATCCTCGGACACGTTGGCGGTAGGTTCCACCTTTACCGCCGCCTCGACACGCTGGCCGTAATCCGGGCAGGGGCGCGGGAATGCGGCGGCCTCGATCACCGCCGCGTGGCTGTAAAGCGCGTCATCGACCTCGCGCGGGGCAATGTTTTCGCCCCCCTTGATGATGAGCTCTTTCGAGCGTCCGGTGATGTAGACATAACCTTCGCCGTCCTTGCGCCCGAGGTCGCCGGTGCGAAACCAGCGATCAGGCGTGATCGAGTCGCGGGTTGCCTCCTCGTTCTTGAAATACTCCCGCATGACGCTTGGGCCGCGTACCGCGACCTCGCCTTCCGTCTCAGGCGGTAGCTCGTTCATCTCGGGATCGACGATGCGCACCTCGCAGCCATACGCGATGCCCGGCGAGCCGATCTTGCGCATGCCCGGCGGCAGCGGGTTCGACAAGATCTGCGCGGCGGTCTCGGTCAAGCCCATGGTCTCGATGATCGGCACGCCGAAGCGCGACTCGAAGGACCGCTGCACGTCCGGCGCGAGCGGGGCGGATGCCGATCGGCCGAAGCGCAGATGCTCCGGCTTGGCGGCCGGACCGTTGCCCTGGTTGCTCTCGTACAGGAGGTAAGAGATCTGGGTCGGCACGACGCTGAACCATGTGCACGCGTGACGGGTGATATGGTTCCAGAACTGGCTCGCGGAAAAGCGCGGCGGCATGACCACCGAGCCACCGGAGACCAATGGCCCCATCAGCGTCACGCACAGCCCGTTGATGTGATAAAGCGGCAACACGCACAAGGCGCGGTCTTCCGGGCCGAGGTGGTGGGCATTCATGGCGCAGGCGCCGCCGGAGATCAGGTTGGCGTGCGTGAGCAGGCACCCCTTGGGCTTGCCAGTCGTGCCCGAGGTGTACATCAGCAAGCCGTCACTCTCCGGCCTGAGCGTCGCCTCCGGCGCGGCGGCGGACGAGGTGTCGGGCGGCGGGGCTGTCTCGTCGAGTTCGATAAGTTTTGGCGCGTCCGCGCCAGCTAGCGCCTGCTCGATGACCGGGCGGCTGGATGGCGACACCATTGCCACGCGAGCCTCGGAGTGTTCGAGCGCGTAGGCCATCGCCTGGTTGCCGGCGACCAGATTGATCGCGGTGGCGCGGAAGCCACCGTAAAGCGCGCCGAGGATCGCGACAGCCGTGCCCGGGCCGTTATACATGGCGTAGGCGACGCTCTCGCCGGGCTGCACACCCTCCGCCGCGAGCCGGTTCGCGATGGCAAGCGCGTGACGGCGCAGGTCGGCGAACGTGATTGCCGCGCCCGTGTCCGCGGCGATCAGAAACGGCTTATCGGGCTGCAAATCGGCGCGCGCATCGATCAGGTCGCGGATCGAAAATGTTTGCATTCGCGCGAAAACCGAATCTGGCGTCAGGCCGTCGAGTGGATTCATTTTCCGGCCTCTTGCCAATAATCCGCGAAAATCTCTTCCGCCGAAGGCTCGCGCGGCGGGATCGGGCGCGCGATCTTCGTGATGTTGAGGAAGTGGCGATAATGGAGATTGTCGTCGATCGAATTTCCGCCCCAACTGCCGCCGCCCATTGACAGGGAGAAGGGCAGGCCATTCTCGAAAGACCCGCCGGTTGCGAAACAGTGCGGCTGGTTGACTATCACGCGGCATGTCGGCAGGTCGCGCCCAAGCTCAACGGCGCGGTCATCGTGCGCGGAGTGCAGCCCGACCGAGTGGCCCGCGCCCTGGTGCGCGAGCAGGCGAGCAGCGATGTCTTTCGCGCCGGCGAAGTCGCGGGCGGGATAGAGAGCCGCGATCAGCGAGAGTTTTTCGCCGGACAGCGGCTCGTCCGCGCCGACACCCTCGGCGGGCGCCAGGAAAAAACGCGCCGTGTCCGGCTCTGCAACCGTGATGCCGGCCGCCGCCATGACGGCTGCCGGACCCTTGGCGATCATCTCGCGGTTCAGCTTGCCGTCCTGCCAGAGTGTTTCGCGGATGCGCTGGGTTTGCCCGGCGTCCAGCAGCCGTCCGCCCGCAGCATGGGCGGCCTCAAGGAACGCGTCGCGCACGGCGTCGACCACGATGACGGCATTTTCCGACGAGCATGACGTGGCGTTGTCGAACGACTTGGACGCGGCGATCTTGCGCGCGGCCGCGCCAGAATCGGCGGTTTCGTCAATGATGACAGCGGCGTTGCCGGTCCCCACGCCGATGGCGGGTGTGCCCGAGGTGTAAGCCCGGCGGACATTGTCCTGGCTGCCCGTGACGATGATGAGGTCAACGATCTCCATGAGCCGCTGGGTTTTCACCTTCGAGGATGGCGCCGGGACCATCTGAACGAGGTCCGGGTCTTCGCCGATCTTCGCGAATTCAGCGTGGATGTAGCCCAGCAGGCGCTCACACGCCGGAATCCCCGCCGGGGAGGGCGACAGGATGATGGCGTTGCCGCATTTCAAGGCGTTGATGATGTTGTTGGCCGGCGTCGCCACCGGATTGGTGGACGGCGTGACGGCACCAACAACACCGATGGGTCTCGCGATCTCGGTGAGGCCCAAGTCGCGGTCCTCGCGGACGACGCCGAAGGTCTTGGCCGCGCGGATGTCGCGCAGCAGCCCGAGCGTCTTGCGGTGATTCTTGGCGACCTTGTCCTCGACATTGCCGAGCCCGGTCGTCTCCACGGCCAGTTCGGCCATTTCGCGGTTGCGCGCTGGCTCCATCACGGCCCAGCCGGCGGCGAGTGCCGCGCGGTCATAACGGGCCTGGGAGCCTTCTTTCTCGAAGCGGCGTTGGGCAGCGCGAGCGCGCGCAAGGGTCTCATCAACAGACCTGCTCTTGTCTGTCGGTTCTGTCTGTTGCGTGCAAATGGCCGTATCGGCAGTCATCTACGCTCACCATTGATCAAAGAGCATGGGGGGCGGGCGGCCCACGCGGAGCCGCCCGCCGAGTTCGTTCCGGCTTAAAGCCCGGCCAGCAGGTCTTCGAGATAGGTCTGGCGCTTGGCCCACATGTCCTGCACCTCGGCCCGGGTCATGATGCGGATCGGCGAGCCGCCCGCTTCCATCCGGCTTTGCACGCGCGAGTGCTTGAACATCTCGGGGATGCGCGCGGCCAGGAAGTCGATACGATCCTGCGGGGTGCCCTTGGGAACCATGATCCCACGGAAGTTGACCGAGGAATCATCAACTTCGATGCCCTGTTCCATCAGCGTCGGAACATCCGGCAGGAACTTCTCGTTGCGCTGAACGTCGGCGACGCCGAGGATCTTGACCTGACCGGCTTCGCGCGCCCGGAAGGCGTCGGACAGGTTGTTGATGCCCGCCATCACGTCCCCGGCGATCACGGCTTTCATCGCGGCCGCGCCGCCCTGGTCATTCGGGATATACGCCATATCCGCGCCGGTGGCGTCTTCGATCTGCAATGCAGCGATGTGGTGCCCGACGAACAGACCGGCACCTGACACTGTGAGATTGCCCGGGTTCTCCTTCATGTACTCGACGACTTCGGTCATGTCGTCGAATTCGCTATCCGTGCCGACAACGAACACGGCCGGATCCGCGCCCCAGTTGGCAATCGGCTCGAAGCTGTCGACCGAGTAGTTCACGCCGCCCTTGATGGACTGTGCGATGAAGTGGGGCACGTTATACGCGCCCATCTGGTAGCCGCCCGCCTCGGCTTCGGTCGCCATCCAGTTCCAGCCCACGCGGCCGCCGGCGCCCGGCCTGTTAACGATGACGGTTGGCTGACCGAGAAAATCCTCGTTCGCTGAGACCATGGTCACGATGCGCGCCTGGAAGTCGGTCGCGCCGCCCGCGCCATAGGCGACCATCAGCGAGACGGGGCGCTCGGGATAGTCCTGGGCGGAGACGGAGGCGGGTAGTAGCGCCATCAGCGCGGCCGCGAGCGCCGTCGTCAGCGTTACAAGTAACTTTTGCATTTGGCCTCTCCTGATTTGGTTAGACATTTGTCGAAGTCTTCTTAGAGAAAGAGCCCCCTTGGCACCTGCACCTGCAGCAGGAGCGTGAAGAGGGCGTAGATAACCGCCATGAAGCCGGCGGTAACCACGATCCGCAGAGCCCAGCCCCGGACGCTGGTGACCGGCGTTGGGTCGTAGATCGTGAATAGCAAAAAGAATGCGGCGGCTGAGGACGTGTAGAAGCCAAGCGTCTTTGCCGCCCAGAACACATAGACGAAAATCAGCACGAGTCCCGGTGTCAGGTTGAGCGCCATTTCCGCGCTGACGCCCGAGCCAACTTTTGAAATGCCCATGATTGCACGGATCAGGCTCCACGCGGCCAGGGCCACCATGATGACCGAGACCAGCCGCGGAAACAGGTAGGACGCGGCGGGGTCCTGGGTAAAGCTGATCCACGCGATGACGACGGCCAGCGTCGTGATCAGCGCATTCGGAACCACATGTTGTGCGCGCCGGAAGGCTGGAAGCTCGCTCATGTCTTTGCCTCCGCCGTTTCAGGCTGGCGCGCGCGCGAGCCCATGGTGGACCAGAAGCTGAAGGCGATCGACGCAATCACCAAGCCAATCAGAACGAGATTGAGCGTTCCGGTGAGGAAATATGTCACCCGCCCCTCCGTGGCATCCGCGATCATGCTGCCCTGCAAGAAGTTGTTCTCCGCAATTGGGCCGAGGATCAAGCCGAGCACCAGCGGCGCAGCCGAGAAGCCGAACCTTTCAAGGAAATACATGGCAACACCCAGTGTAAGCATAACATAAACGTCGCCCATTGACTGCTGTACCGAGTAAGACCCGAACACCGCCAGCACGAGGACGGCGGACGCGAGGATCGGCATGGGGATGCGTGCGACCTTGGCTGCGAACCCGGCGATATAGAGCCCGAAGATCACCATCAGGATCTGGCCGATGAGCATCGAATTGACGAAGGTGTAGGCGACGTCTGGGTAGTTGGTGAACAGCATCGGGCCGGGGAAGATGCCGTGAATGAGCAGTCCGCCCAACAAGACGGCCGCCGTTGGGCTGCCGGGAATGGCGAGCGTAAGCAGCGGCACCAGCGACGGGCCGACCATTGCGTTATTCGCTGACTCCGCGGCGATTACGCCTTCGGGATAGCCGGTCCCGTATTTGTCGCCCTGCGAGGACCACTTCCGCGACTGATCATAAGCCACCAGACCGGCGATCTGCCCGCCAACGCCCGGGATCAGGCCGATCACGGCCCCAAGGCTCGTCCCGATCGAAAGCGGCTTGAGTTGGCCGAACATTTCGCGCACGGAGTCCAGCACCTTGGTCGGGATCACCTTGATGACGGAGATCTTTCGCGGGTTGCGGCCCTGGGTGAGCATCTCGATCACCTGCGGGATCGCGAACAGGCCGATAAGCGCCGCAATGATGTTGACTCCCCCGGTCAGCGCATCATGGAATATAAAGCGTGGCGTACCCTGGATATCGTCGTAGCCGATCGTGGAAAGCCAGATCCCCAGAGCGCCTGATAAAAGCCCCTTGATCGCTGACTTCGTATCCAGCGAACCGATGACCGTGACGCCAAGGATCGCGAGCCAGAACAACTGGGCAGGCCCGAACACCAGTGCCCACTGCGCCAGGATCGGGGTGAGGAAGATCAGGATCAGAACACCGATCACGCCGCCCACGCCGGAGGCGAGAAACGACATATGCAGCGCGCGCGCGCCCTCGCCCTTCTTGGCCATCTCGAAGCCATCAAGTGCTGTGGCGATGTTCGCTGGCGCGCCGGGAATTTTCAGGAGTATTGCACTGACCGCACCGCCGGCAACCGTGGAAGTATAGGCGGCGCCCAGCAGAATGAGACCTTGCACCGGGGTGAGATGGAAGGTAAACGGAATAAGGAGTGCAACCGCCATAGTCGGTGAAAGCCCGGGCGTCGCGCCAAGGATCAGACCACCGATCGTCCCGCCGAGCAACAGCAGGAACGCGACGGGCTCGAACACCGCGCCAAAATAATTGACGAACTCCATCCACCAATCCCTGACGTTTCCTCGTATAGCCGTTTTGGCACGGCCTTATGACAGAATAACGTACCAGATGAAAAAGTGTTTGCAAATGTTTTCATTCGCGTTACAAGGCGGTCATGGGAAAGAAGACAAAACGCACAGCGCCCGGCATTGTTCAGGTGGCCCAGGCTGCGGGGGTCTCGCCCGCCACCGTTTCGCGGTTTTATAACTCGCCATCCGTGGTGCGTCCGCCCACGCGCGAGCGCATAGAACAGGCCGCCGCGAAGCTGGGCTATATCCGCAACCGCGCGGCCGGAGCGCTCCAGAACCGGCGCTCAGGCGCGGTCGGGCTGATCGTGCCGACAATCGACAATGCCATCTTCGCCGAGGTGATACAGGCGTTCGCCACGCGGCTGCGCGTGTCGGACCGGACTCTGCTGATCGCCGCGCATGGCTATAATCTTGGCGTCGAAGTCGAACTGTTGCGCTCCCTGCTGGAGCACCGGGTGGACGGTGTGGCGCTGATCGGCTTCGATCACGAGCCTGACGTGTTCAAGATGCTCGAGGGGCAGGGGACGGCGTTCCTGTCGATGTGGAACTACCGCGCGGACGCCGACATGCCCTGCATCGGCACCGAGAACTCACAGGCGGGACGCACGGCAGCGCAGCACCTGATCGCGCTTGGGCATCATGATATCGCGCTGATGTTCCCGGATGTGACGATCAACGACCGCGCGCGCGACCGTATGAATGCCGTGCGCGCCGAAGCCGCCGGGGCCGGCATCGAAATTCCCGATCATCGCATCATTGAATGCCAATACAACATCACGCAGGCCAAGGCGAAGGTCATGACGATGTTTGACGAGCCAACCCCGCCCACGGCGCTGATCTGCGGTAATGACATCATCGCCCACGGCGCGATTTTCGCCGCGCAGGCGGTGGGGCTGAACCTGCCGAGGGACTTGTCGATCGTAGGGATCGGCGATTTTAATGGGTCCGCCGAAATCGAGCCGGGGCTGACGACTGTGCGCTTGCCGGCGCGGCGCATCGGGCACGGCGCCGCCGACATGATAGCCGACATCATTGACGGGCGCACGCCCGACCCTCAGCAGGTCCTGCTGCCCTGCGAACTGGTGATGCGCCAGTCGACTTGCGCCGCGGCGTGAGCCGTGTGACCTCGCCGCAGGTCAGCCGCGCGGAAGATGGCCGCGCTTGATCCAGAGCATGCAGCCCTCGGGACTTTCAATGCCGTGGCGGGTTCCAGCCGGGTTGCGGATCCAGGTCCCCTTGGCGTAGCTGCCATGCTCGTCACGGAAACTGCCCGCGAGAACGAAGATTTCGTCCCCGCCCGCTGCTTCCGCAGCCGGGATTGTCGTTCCTGCGTTAAGCTTCTCCAGCGTCACCACCTCGTCGGGCGCTTCGAACAGTGGCATCACGTGATGCCCCGCGCTCGCGCCAGCCTTCCACTCGCCCGTGTTGGTATCAACCACGACGCGGGCGGTGTCATCGTCGCGCATCTGGCGCAGCTTGACGAGGATCGTGCAGCCTTCGCGCGAGAATGGCCGGTGGTGCGATCTGGGGGGATTGCGAACATAGCTGCCGGCGGGAAACTCGCCCGTTTCATCGCAGAAGGTGCCGCTCAGGACAAAGAATTCTTCGCCCCCGCCGTGGGTATGCTCGGAAAACTGGCTTTCAGCGGCATAGCGCACGATGCTTGTCGCCCGCGCGACCTCGCCACCGTCACGCTCCAACGGGCGGCGCTCCACGCCCTCTTCCGGCGAGGCCAGCCATTCCAGTTCGTTGCTGTCGACCACGGCGCGCGCGCTTAGATCGGCGTTGACCGGCTTCGGTTCCATG
>CAYFVF010000051.1:0-10326 GCA_964346335.1 uncultured Hyphomicrobiaceae bacterium | reverse complement strand
ACCTCTGTCGGGTCGCCGAATCGGTTCTGGATCGGCGCGCCATCGACGAAGTCCCAGAGAAATTCCGCCAGCGTGGTGTGCTTGCGCAGACGCAGGTAGACCTGCGCGTTGCTCACCACCGCCTCGATCTTGCGCCGGTTGCGGATGATGCCCGGCTCGGCCATCAGCGCGGCGATTTTCTCCGGCCCGTAGCGCGCGACCTTGTCTGCGTCAAAGCCGTCGAATGCGGCGTTCAAGGCGGCGCGCTTGCGCAACACTGTCAGCCAGGACAGCCCCGCCTGAAACATCTCCAGGCATAGCTTCTCGAACAGGGCGGCGTCGTCGGTTTTCGGCACGCCCCATTCTTCATCGTGATAAGCGACATATAGCGGATCGCTGGTCGTCCAGGCGCATTCGACGGTCCGCGCCGGTACGCTCACGCCGTCGCCACGGGAAAGTCGAAGGCCGCCCAGTCGGGCCGCACCAGTTCCACCGGTGTTTCGCCCGCCTTGATGGCCTCGCCGCGCGACAGCGCCTCGCCCGCGCGGTCGATCCGGATGAGCGCCAAGCCACACTCGCCAGCCGCCGAGGTCAGCTTGCCCAGATTTGTCGCGCCCGCCGTGACCGCCGCGCCGGGGCCGGGCAGATCGGGCCCGCGGGCAACGACGAAGCGTTTGCGCGCCGTGCCGCGATGATGCATCCGCGATACGACCTCCTGGCCGACATAACAGCCTTTATAAAAGTCGACACCGCCAAGCTGGTCGATACAGGCGTCATGGGCAAACACGTCGCCGGTTTCGTAGTCCTTGCCGCCCTCGGGCACGCCCGATGCGATGCGGTGCGCCTCGTACTCCGCCGGGTCGGCCAGCGTCCAGCCGCGGGTTTGCGCCATCTCGCGCAGGCCGGCTTCCGGTGCGATCAGCCGCCAGCCCAGCGATGCCGTGCGCGGATCAGCAAACGCGACGCCGCCGGCCGGCGCGCGCACGGGCTCATCTGCGCCCCAGAGCGCGGCCACGGCCAGTTGGTCGGACTCGTCCGCGATGTCGACCTTTGCGCGCAGCTTGTAAAAGCCCAGCCGTCGCGTCAGATCGGGCAGGCTCTGCCGGGCGGCATCGAGTAGAAAGCCCTGCTCCCGCGCGATGACGAGAAAATCGAACAGCACCTTGCCTTGTGGCGTCAAAAGCGCGGTATACGTGGCGTCGCCCGGCTTCAGCTTCTCGATATTTTGCGTGACGAGCCCGTGCAGGAACGGCAACGCGTCTTCGCCAGTGACGCTGATGACGCCGCGGTCGGGCAGAATCGCCAAGCTTGCGTTGTTCATGAACCGCCCTCCTCACTTGATTGAGTTACCATGATTGCGTATGCGCTTATCAGCATCAAGAACACCCTTCGCGCCTGCGAAAGTCGTCACTGTCATGTCCATGAGTTATGATCTCGTTGTGCACAATGGAACGGTCATCAATCAAGATGGCGCATGGGCCGGCGACATTGGCATTCGTGACGGCAAGATCGCGGGGCTGGGCGCAATTGGCGCACAGGCAGGCGCGCAAGCCATCGACGCGCGGGGTCTGCATGTTCTGCCCGGCGTCATCGACAGCCATGTCCATTTCCGCGAGCCGGGCGCTGAAGAAAAGGAAGACCTGGAGAGCGGCAGCCGCGCGGCGGTGCTGGGCGGGGTCACGACCGTCTTCGAGATGCCGAACACGAACCCGCCGACCGTGACGGCCGAGGCGCTTGCTGACAAGCTGCGCCGCGCAGAAGGCCGGATGCATTGCGATCACGCCTTTTACATCGGGGCGAGCCTGGAGAATATCGGTGAGCTACGCGCGCTGGAGCGGCTTCCCGGCGTGGCGGCGATCAAGGTGTTCATCGGGTCATCGACCGGCAACCTGCTGATCGCGGAGCCATTGGACCTGGAGCGCGTGCTGGCGATGATCTCGCGGCGCGCGGCGTTTCACAGCGAGGATGAGGCGCGGCTGACCGCCCGGCTGGATGAGCGGCACGCTGGCGATCCGGCGAGCCATGCCGTCTGGCGCGATGCCAAGGCGGCGCGTGACTCGACCGACATGCTCATGCGGCTTGCGCGCGCGGCGGGGAAGCGCGTCCATGTCCTGCACGTCACCACCGGCGACGAAATGCCGCTGCTCGCGGCCAACAAGGACATCACGACCGTGGAGGTGACTCCGCATCATCTCTCGCTCCAGGCGCCGGAGGACTACGAGAGGCTCGGGACGCACGCGCAGATTAACCCGCCGATCCGCGACGGCGCGCATCGTGAAGCGCTGTGGGCGGCTGTGCATGACGGCACGGTGGATACGATCGGCTCGGACCACGCGCCGCATACGCGCGAAGACAAGACGCGGGCGTACCCGGAATCGCCATCGGGGATGCCGGGCGTGCAGACGCTGGTGCCGGTGATGCTCGATCATGTCAATGCCGGCCGGCTGTCGATCGAGCGGTTTGTCGACCTGACGAGCCACGGGCCGCAGCGCGTCTACGGCATCGCCGGAAAAGGCCGCATCGCGGCGGGCTATGATGCCGACCTGACGCTTGTCGATCTGGGGCGCGAGGAAGAGATAACCGAGGACTGGCTGGCCAGCCGCTGCGGCTGGAGCCCATACACGGGCAAGCGCGTGAAGGGCTGGCCGGTCGGCACGATCGTGCGCGGCACGGTCGTCATGCGCGACGGCGAAATCATCGCGCCGGCGGCAGGCAAGCCCGCGCGGTTCGTCGAGACGCTCACGCCGGACGACGCGTAATCCCCGTCACGCTTAATCACCCCTGTAGAAGAAGTGCCAGGTGCCATCCGCGCCGATGCCCAGCCGGTAATGGTCGTAGCCGTTGCCGGCCATGCGCTGCGCCTCTTCCGGCGGGATAAGCCGGTAAAGCTCAACGCGCTCCGCGGCGCTGAGACCGCTCACCCCGCGCTCGGCGAAATGCGGCCAGACATACATCTTGGTGCCGGGCTGGTCCTTCACGACGTAGCCGCTTGTCAGCACCTCGATCAGCGCCGCCATGATCTCCAGCCCCTCGCCGTCCCCTGATTGCGCGCGAAAGTGTTCAAGCGGCGCGTCCACCTTCCCGTTCGCCGCCAGCACCGGCATGATCTCGTTGCGCTCCAGAACATAGCGGATTTCGTCCAGCTTGCCGGTGCTCGCCGCGCGCAGGATCGACACGCGCATATCCTGCACCGGCGCGGGCAGGGCGCTTGTGTCCCGCTGGACCTCCAGGCGCGATTCGCGTTGCGCCCGCGCATCGTCGGAGGCGAAAGCTGTGGGCGCCAGCGCGGCGATCAGCGCCACGCCTAGGCACAGGATGCGAAAATCGTTAAGAACCATTCGACGAGTCGCTTTTCGGAGGCGGGATGTCGTTGTTATTGCGTGGTTAAACGTCATCGTTATCGTGATGACGCTTGGCAGCCGCAAGGCCTTTCGCGCCATGTGGCCGTTTGACGAAGGCAGATCCGGACACGAGCATGACGTTTGAGACGGCATCGCTGGCGCAAACGGTTCTGTCAGATACACAGCTCATCCTGACAGGGCTGATGATCGGCGTGATCGTGGCCGCGCCGGTCGGGCCGGTCAACGTGCTTTGCATCCAGCGCACGCTTGAGCGCGGCTTCTGGGGCGGCGTCGCGGCGGGCATGGGCGCGGTGCTGGGCGACGGGCTGATCGCGGCCACGGCGGCGTTCGGCGTCACGGCCATATCGAATGTCACGACCGACTACCGCACCACCATCCAGCTCGTTGGCGGCGCGATCCTGCTGCTGTTCGGCGTGCGGCTGTATTTCGCGACGCCCAGAACCGCCGAACCGGGGTCGCGCTGGACGGAGTTGCGCCGGATCGCCGAGGCAATCCCGGACATGTTCCGCCCAATGATGCGCTATCAGGTCTGGCGGATCGTGCCGCATGCCAGCGTCATCCCGCAGAGCTTTTTCCTGACCGTGACAAATCCCGGCGCGATCCTCGGCATGTTTGCGATCTTCAGTGGCGTCGGTTCGCTCACCGGCGGGCTGATGTCTTATTTCGACGCGTTCACGCTGGTGGTCTCGGTGATGGGCGGCAGCCTGTTGTGGTGGATCGGGCTGGCGCACCTGATTTCGTCGGTGCGCCACAAGATGGACGAGGCGCGTCTCCAGATGATCAATCGCTTCGCCGGCGGGGTTCTGGTGGTGTTTGGCGTGGTGCTGATCGGGCAGCTTGCGATCGCTTGATGGCCGCCAGACTATTGAAGCCGACGGTTCAGCGTGAACTCGCCGCGCTCCACGCGCGCTTTCAGCCCTTCCGCCACGCTGATGACGGCGCTTTCGCCATACGCTTCGACCAATTCCGAAAACGCGGCGAAAACAGCGGCGTTCGCCAGCATCCGCGGGTCGATGCCATCGTTCACCGCGTCGCCCCACGCCTCGGCGATATAGCGCAATGCCTCGGTTTCCTCTGCCTCCTGGTCCGGGGGCAGGTTCTCAAGCCGATCCTGTAACCAGCGCATATCCACGGCTCAGTCTCCTTGAACGCTCACGGGCTGCCGCGTGTGCACGGCGGCGCGCAAACGAAAATCACTGCTCGGCCATGCCCCTGCCGTCTATGGCCAGACGTTTAGCATGGTCAATATGAACGCCGACAGAATAGCGCCATGCGCCGTGGCACGCATGACCTGGCGGAATTAACGATTAATTCAGGAGCCGTGCAAGCCGATCGGCGAGAATGGGCGGGGTTGTCGTGCGAATTGCGCGGAAGCATTGTGCGCGGGCGCGGCGCGGAACACCCACACTGGAGCGATGCGTCGCAGCCTCAGCCGGCCGTTTCGAGAATACGCCTGGCGAGCGTGCGGCCTTCGCTCATGAGCCGTTCAATGGACAACTCGGCAAGCTCGGTGCAGCGGCGGTACGTGCGGCCGTACCCCCGATAGCCCTTGTTGAAGCTGCGCACGAGTTGCGCACGGCGCAGCGCGGACGCGCCTTCGGCGTCCACCAGTTCGCTCATCTGGTCGCGCCACTTCTGGCCTTCATCCGCCCCGCACAGGGCCCGCAGGTAGTGGACGGCTCCAAGGATCTCGGCAAGCTGAAACAGTTCCTTGTCGTAGGGGCGGTCATCCTTGCGCGCCGCCTCTTCGCCGGAGCGGGCGTCTTGCGCCGCCGCGTGAGGCGCGGGCAGGGTTAGCGCGAGCGCGGTGGTGAGCGCCAACCTGGCGGCCATCACGCTGATGCGTTTCCTGGCCGTGGCTTTGGGGTTGCCGCCTGTGTTCGTCATGCCCGGGTACCGATCGCCGCCAACGAAGGCATCCGGCGCATAGCCGGACACCACTTCGCTCGAACGCCGCGTCATGCTTCGGCGGCGTCTTCCTTCGTGATTTCCTCGCCGGTCTCCTGGTCGACCATCTTCATCGACAGGCGCACCTTACCGCGGTCATCGAAGCCTAGCAGCTTGACATAGACCTGGTCGCCTTCCTTCACATAGTCGCCGACCGACTTTGCCCGCTCCGCGGAGAGTTGCGAGATGTGGACCAGCCCGTCCTTGGGGCCGAAGAAGTTCACGAACGCGCCGAAGTCGACGACCTTAACGACCTTGCCCTTGTAGATGTGGCCGACTTCCGGCTCCGAGGTCATGCCCTTGATCCGGGCCATTGCGTCGGCAATCGCAGCTTCGCCCGGAGCGGCGATCTTGACCGTGCCGTCATCGCTGATGTCGATCTTGGCGCCGGTTTCCTCGACGATCGCGCGGATCACCGCACCGCCCGGGCCGATGACTTCGCGGATCTTGTCGGTCGGAATGTGGATGATCTCGATGCGCGGGGCGTGGGCGCCAACGCCCGGCCGCGCCGTATCCAGCGCCTTCTTCATCTCGTCGAGGATGTGTAGGCGCCCGCCCTTGGCCTGGTCCAGCGCAATCTGCATGATCTCGCGCGTGATGCCGGTGATCTTGATGTCCATCTGAAGCGAGGTCACACCCTCGGCGGTCCCTGCGACCTTGAAGTCCATGTCGCCAAGATGATCCTCATCGCCTAGGATGTCGGAGAGCACCGCGAACTGATCGCCCTCCTTGATCAGACCCATGGCGATACCAGCGACCGGGTTTTTCAGAGGAACACCGGCGTCCATCATCGCCAGCGAGGTGCCGCACACTGTGGCCATCGAGGACGAGCCGTTGGATTCGGTAATCTCTGAAACGACGCGGACCGTGTAGGGGAAGCTGTCCTGCTCCGGCATCATGGGGTGGACCGCGCGCCAGGCCAGCTTGCCGTGGCCGATCTCGCGCCGGCCCGGTGTGCCAACTCGGCCGGTCTCGCCCACGCAGTACGGCGGGAAATTGTAATGGAGCATGAAGGTTTCCTTGTAGGTTCCCTCCAGCGCATCCACGAATTGTTCGTCGCCGCCGGTTCCCAGCGTCGCGACGACCAGCGCCTGCGTCTCACCGCGCGTGAACAGCGCCGAGCCGTGCGCGCGCGGCAGTACGCCGACTTCCGACACGATCGGTCGGACGGTTTCCAGATCGCGACCATCGATGCGCTTCTTGCTCTTGAGGATGTCGCCGCGCACGACGTCTTTCTCCAGCGACTTGAACGCCCCGGCAACCGCCGACGCGACTGTCTCGTCGCCGCCTTCGGGCACCAAATCCTCAACGACCTTGGCGCGGACTTCCGCGATCTTCTCCTGGCGGGCTTGCTTTTCCCTGACCGTATAGGCCTCGGCGAGGACGTCTTTCGCCAGCGCTGCCACCTTGTCCTTGTAGCCAGCTTCCTCGGCCTGCGGTACTTCCCAGGGCTCTTTCGCGGCGGCCTCGGCCAGATCAATGATCGCGTCGATGACCGGCTGGAAATGCTCGTGACCGAACATCACCGCTTCCAGCATGACGTCCTCTGGCAGCTCATTGGCTTCCGACTCGACCATCATCACGGCGTCACCCGTGCCCGCGACCACCAGGTCCAGCTTGCTGTCCGCCATGTCATCGACCGGCGGGTTCAGCACATAATCGCCCTCGATATAGCCCACGCGCGCCGCGCCGATCGGACCGAGGAACGGGATTCCCGACAGGGTGAGCGCGGCGGAGACCGCGACCATCGCGACAATGTCGGGATCGTTCTCCATGTCGTGAGACAGGACGGTTGCGATTACCTGCGTTTCGTTCTTGAAGCCGTCGGCGAACAGAGGACGGATCGGACGGTCGATCAGCCGTGATGTCAGCGTTTCCTTTTCGCTCGGCCGGCCTTCGCGCTTGAAAAAGCCGCCCGGGATCTTGCCGGCGGCATAGGTCTTTTCCTGGTAGTGGACGGTCAGCGGGAAGAAGTCGAGGCCCTTCCGCGGATGTTTGTCCGCGACCACGGTCGCCATGACGGAGGTTTCGCCATATTGCACCAGTACGGCGCTATCGGCTTGGCGCGCGATGCGGCCTGTTTCCAGGATGAGGGGGCGTCCGCCCCAGTCGATTTCCTTGCGATGTATGTCGAACATTGAGCTTCCAGTTGCCTTAGCCCGGCCGGAATGCCGGACAATCGTGTTTGCATTTCTCTTGCGAGCATGGATGGTGTATCGCGATTTCCCCGCTGATCATAGAGCGAATTGACCGCCGGACGGTTAAGCCCCGCGCCGACGGTCGAATACGTGTGACAGCGTTGAACGCAGGCGCGCAGCGCTTAGCGGCGGATACCGAGCCGCTTGATCAGGTCCAGGTAGCGCTGGTGGTTCTTCGCCTTGACGTAATCGAGCAGCCTGCGGCGCTGACTGACCATCTTCAACAGGCCGCGCCGGGAGTGATTGTCCTTTTTGTGGGACTTGAAATGCTCGGTCAGGTTGGTGATGCGCTCGGTCAGTACGGCGATCTGAACCTCCGGCGAGCCTGTGTCGTCCGGGTTCGATCCGAATTCCGTAATCAGTTCCTTCTTGCGGTCCTGCGTAATCGACATCGGGTTCTCCTTAGATTTCGTGAGGTTCCAACAGGGACCACGTCGAGCCGGGATGTCGTCCAGCAAGCGTGGGAGACGCCAAGTTGCCGACATTTTGGCGCGTGTCAAGCCTATTGCTCGCGTACGACGGCTACGACACGGGCAGGTTGAAGACCCGCTCCGGCGTGAATTCGCCCCGCGCCACCTCGCCAAGCGCGATCAGCGTACCCCGCAGCGTGGCGTAGGCTTTCGCGTTCACGATCGGTGCATCGCGCCCGCGCAGCAGGACCGATTGTCCGCGGCGCAGACGCGCGGCATCGGACGCCGACAGCTTGATCTCGGGCATGTCCGCCAGCGCCAACTGCACGGGGGCGAGCAGCGCGCTCAGCCGCCCTGGCTCGGCCTCGGCGTCGGCTGCGGCTTCGATATCCTCCAGCGTCGCGGCGTCTTCCACGTGGAAGCGGCCAACGCGCGTGCGCTCCAGCGCGCAGATGTGCCCAAGGCAGCCAAGCGCACGGCCCAAGTCGCGGGCAATCGCGCGGACATACGTGCCACGGCCGCAATCCGCCTCGAACACGCAGGTGTCGGCGTCAGGTATGTCCACGATGTCGAGCCGGTTGACCGACACGGTGCGCGCACGCAACTCGAAAGCTTCGCCCTCGCGCGCGAGATCATAGGCGCGCGCGCCTTCGACCTTGACGGCGGAATAGCGCGGGGGTGTTTGCTCGATGTCCCCGCGGAAGGCATCCAGCGCCGCCTCGATCGCTTCGCGCTCCGGCCGCTCGGCGCTCTCATCCACGATTTCGCCTTCGCTGTCGTCGGTGGTGGTCTCCGCGCCCCATGCGACCGTGAAGCGATAGCTCTTCTGCGCATCGACCGCGTAAGGCACGGTCTTGGTCGCTTCGCCGAACGCGATCGGCAGAACGCCCGTGGCCAACGGGTCGAGCGTGCCGGCATGACCAGCCTTGCGCGCGTTGAACAGGCGCTTGACCCGGTTGAGCGCGGCGACAGAGGTGAGGCCGATCGGCTTGTTCAGGATCAGCCAGCCATTGACCACGTTACGCTTGGGGCGGTTGCCGCTCTTGATTGGTTTCGAGGCCATCTGCGGGGTATCGTCTGCTCTGGCTTGGCGTTGGCGCGGTGGGTCAGTCGAGATCGCGGACGACCTCGGGCGAGCGCAGAATGGCGTCGATCCGCTCGCCGGTGTCAAGCGAAGTGTCGATCGCGAAGCGCAACGCCGGCATATATTTCAGCTCCACCCGCCGGCCCAGTTCACCGCGCAGGAATTTCGCGTGGCGTCGCAATGCCGCGAGCGCGGGTTCGTGCTGCTCCTGCGGCGCGTGGATGTAAACCGTGGCCTGGCGTATGTCCGGGCTTGGCGCAACCTGCGCAATCGTGATGCGCAATTCGTTGAGTTCCGGGTCCGCGACCTCGCCGCGCAGGAGGATTTCCGCGAGCGTGTGACGCAGCAGTTCGCCGACACGAAGCTGGCGCTGGGATGGGCCTTTCGCGGCTGAACGTTTTGCCATTTCCGCCTCCTTGTCTCCCCGGCTCCGGTTCAGGCCAATACGCCGACGCGGTAGGCGTAAGCCGACAGGGCGAACGCCGCCGCGCTGAACATGCCGGCGTTGCGCGCGGACCGCCACTGTGTCGTGTCGCGCCGCTCCTCGTCATCGGCATAATGCCACGCCAGCGGATAGTAGATCGCCTGCGCGACTAGGCCCGCCCCGAGGAGCCAGAGGCCCAACGTGTCAAGCGCGGCCAGCGCCACACCCGCCGAGAGGTAGATCGTTCCGGCGATGATCGGGAAAGCCATCTGCCAGCGATCCGGCTCGGGCTTCAGGGTGATCCGCTCGATCGCCTGATTGAGAAGCCACTCCGTGCGCGCGCTGCGGAATAGCAGGAAGCCGCACACGATATAGAACGCGCCAAGCAGGCGGATGATCCATTCCATGGGCGGCGGCCTGAATATGCGGGCGCGCAGCTACAGCGTGCGCTCCACCTTCTCCACCCGGTAACATTCGATGATGTCGCCCTTGCGGATGTCCTCGTACCTCTCGAAGGACATGCCGCATTCCTGGCCGGCCTGAACCTCCTTCACTTCATCCTTGAAGCGCTTGAGCGTCGAGAGCTTGCCCTCGTGGATGACGACGTTGTCGCGGATCAGGCGCACGCCCGCGCCGCGCTCGACCTTGCCCTCGGTCACGCGGCAGCCAGCGACCTTGCCGACCTTGGTGATGTTGAACACCTCCAGGATTTCGGCGTTGCCGAGGAAGGTTTCGCGCAAGGTCGGGTCCAGCAGGCCGGACATCGCCGCCTTGATGTCGTCGACGAGGTCATAGATCACGTTGTAGTAACGGATCTCGATGCCTTCCTGGCGTGCGGCCTGGCGCGCCTGCGTGTTGGCGCGGACATTGAAGCCGACAACCGCCGCATCCGATGCCTTCGCAAGCGTCACGTCAGACTCCG
>CAYFVF010000050.1:0-10341 GCA_964346335.1 uncultured Hyphomicrobiaceae bacterium | reverse complement strand
GAGCCGGCCGCGATATTGCAGCCCCAGATCGCGGTTGAACCCGAAGAAGTCCGGGGTGCACACCGCCTCATATGTTCGGGCGACGTCCTGTGTCTCGTCATGCAGGTAGGGGAAGGTGAAGCCGTGCTCCGCCGCGAAACGCTGCATGTTCTCAAAGGAGTCCTCCGGGTGCGTGCGTGCATCATTGGCACAAATGGCCGCCACGCCGATGCCCAGCGCCTGCAACTCTTTCACGTCGCGCGCCAGTCGGTCGATTACCGCGCGCACATAGGGGCAATGATTGCAGATGAACATGATCAGCGTGCCATTCTGTCCGCGCACATCCGCCAGCGTGTAGAGCCGCATATCGGTGCCCGGCAGCTCGAAATCCGGCGCTTTCCAACCAAAATCGCAGACGGGCGTTTCCACGGCCATGCTTCCATCCTGTGTCTGGTGCGCCGTCAACGGGCGCGGATTTTCCGACAAGCCTTGTAGCGTAAGGCGCGGCGCGCGCCATTTCAACAGCAGTATTGACTAGGGCGAATCGCAAGCGCAGACTTTGAGGTGCAAGGAAAGGAGGTCTAGGAAAATGACTCCGCCCAAGGTGCATGGATGTGCCTGACAGTTGCAGCGGTTGAGCCGCGCGATCTATGGCCTGTTGTCTGTCAAATTTGACCTGCTTTATTAGCGTGATCATTTGTGGCCGTCAAGTCGTGACACAGATGCGCGCCATGAAACCTGGTGCGTAACAGGTGTGCCGGAACGAGGCTTTGTAAATGCTGATACGGACCATTCAGGGCGGGCGCGTTCCGCCAATGCGGATGGATCGCAAATTCGCATGAAAACCGTGAAGCCCGACGCCCGGCGCGAACCACGAAGGACCTCCCGGCATTGCCGGTGAGGTCCTTTTGTTTGCGAACCCCCGCCACCCTTGATCATGGGCAACGCACCTTCGCGCCGATCGCTCGACCGCCATCAGTCTGTCCGGCGGCGGCTCTCAAGATATTATCCTGTGCCAGCGTGTTTCGATTGCCTCCAATACATTTAATTATCTCGCCAATAATTGAGATTGATTGCCCCGGAACGTGTCATAAAAATATAACTATTGTATATCGGCGCTAACAAGATATTTTTTATTCGTGCACCATTCGCTCGCATCGGAGCTGACGCGATATCGCGCAGATGTGAGCCAGTGTGAAAGGCGTCAGTCTATCCCGCATGTTATGACGTTGGTGGGAGTAGATCGGATCTGGTCTTCAGATCTGGCGCATGTGGAGACAGACAAATGGATTGGTTGAGCTATATCACAGTGGAGGCGCTTGATCTCCTCACCAAGCTATTCGTTTTCGCCGTGGGTCTTGGCTTCCTGGGCGTCATCATCCTTTTCATTGCTGACGTGTCGCAAACGGCTGATGCGGTACGGCGGAACTATCCGGTTATTGGCCGTTTTCGACATATATTCTCGACCCTTGGCGAATTCTTCCGCCAGTATTTCTTCGCCATGGACCGCGAGGAATTGCCGTTCAATCGCGCCCAACGGGACTGGGTCTATAAATCATCCGCGGGCAGCGACAACACCATCGCGTTCGGCTCCACACATAAACTGTCGGAAGTTGGCTCGCCGGTGTTCGTCAATTGCCCGTTCCCCACGCTTGAAACGGACAGCAAGCCGACGCCGGATGTGACCGTGGGGCCGTTTTCCCGCACGCCCTACGAGTTCCAGTCCATCATCAACATTTCCGGCATGAGTTACGGCGCGATTTCCCAGCCGGCCGTGCGCGCGCTATCGAGAGGCGCCTCGCTTGCGGGCTGCTGGCTCAACACGGGCGAGGGCGGGCTGGCCCCGCAGCACCTGGAGGGCGGAGCGGATATCGTCATGCAGGTCGGCACGGCGAAATACGGCGTTCGCACCCTCGACGGGCGGCTCGATGACGTCAAGCTGCGCGAGATCGGAGAAATCCCGCAGGTCAAGATGCTCGAATTGAAGATGAGCCAGGGCGCGAAGCCGGGCAAGGGCGGTATCCTTCCGGGCGTCAAGGTGACACCGGAAATTGCGAAGATCCGTGGCATCCCGGAATACCGGGACTCGATCTCGCCGAACCGCCACCCCGAAATCGACAATGTGCAGCAGATGCTGGATGTCATCGGGCACATGCGCGAGGTCTCTGGCAAGCCCGTCGGCTTCAAGACCGTGGTGGGGGCTTATGGCTGGCTGGAGCAGATGTGCGACGAGGTGCACCGCCGTGGCATCGAGAGCGCGCCGGACTTCATAACCATAGATTCGGGTGACGGCGGCACGGGCGCGGCGCCGATGGCGCTGATGGATCATGTCGGTCTGCCGATCAAGGAAGCCCTGCCGCTCGTCGTCGATATACTGACGCGTTACGGCCTGCGCGAGCGCATACGGGTTTTCGCCTCGGGCAAACTCGTCACCCCGTCAGAGGTGGCTTGGGCGTACTGCGCGGGCGCGGACTCGGTGGTATCGGCGCGCGGCTTCATGTTCGCGCTGGGCTGCATCCAGGCGCTCAAGTGCAACAAGAACACCTGCCCGACCGGCATCACGACGCACAATCCGCGCTTGCAACGCGGGCTCGACCCGGCGGACAAGGCGGTGCGGGTGATGCAATATGTTGACAAGATGCGCAAAGATGTCGGCATCATCGCGCACTCCTGCGGTGTCCCGCACCCGCGCGCGCTAAAGCGGTTTCACTGCCGCATGGTGCAGCCGAACGGCCGCTCGATTCCGCTGGACGAGCTGTTTCCCCCGGCAACGCCGGACGCGGCGCGGACCGTCGCGGCCTAACCAAGGGGAGCGCAGTTCCGAAACGAGGAGGGCGGTGCCAGCGGCTCTGCCCTCTCCATCCTCGCGGCGCATCATTTTCGGCGTGCTCATAATCCCGTGTTTGCGAGAGGCGCATAAATGACGCCGTAAAGCGCATGGTTTGGTAGACTTGCGCTCAGTTAATTGAATGCACACGCACCAGCACGGGTGGGACGATGAGCAGCAGACACGTCGATATCGCCATCATCGGGGCGGGGACGGCCGGCATGGGCGCCTATCGCGCCGCAGCGGCCCACACGGATAATGTCGTCCTGATCGAGAACGCACAGTATGGCACGACCTGCGCGCGGGTCGGGTGCATGCCCTCCAAACTGCTGATCGCTGCCGCCGATGCGGCCCACCATATCGAGAAAGCGCCGGGTTTCGGCGTTCATGTAACGGGCGATGTCCGCGTCGACGGCCGCGAAGTCATGGATCGCGTGCGCCGCGAGCGCGACCGCTTCGTCGGCTTCGTCGTCGAAACGGTCGAGAGCTGGCCGGCGGACAAACGGATCATGGGCGGCGTGAAATTCCGCGACGATCACACGCTGGAACTGGACAGCGGTGAGCGTATCAGTGCCGACCGCGTGGTTATCGCCACCGGATCGCGTCCCTCTTGGCCTCGCTTTTTCCAGGCGGCTGGCGATCGGCTGATCGTCAATGATGACGTGTTCGACTGGGAGGACCTGCCGGGCTCTGTGGCGGTGTTCGGCGGCGGGGTCATTGGCCTGGAACTGGGCCAGGCGCTGGCCCGGCTGGGGGTGCGTGTGCGCGTGTTCGGCAAGGATGGCGATGTCGGGCTCTTGAGCGACCCACAGGTCAAGGCATCGGCGTTGACGGCCCTTCAACGCGGTCTCGACTTCCACCCCGATGCGGATGTTACGAGCATTGAGCGGGCAGGGGAGGCCGTTGCGATCACCTACAATGGCGATAATGGTGCGGCCAAAGAACATTTCGACTATCTTCTGGCGGCGACGGGACGGCGCGCGAATGTCGATACGCTGGCGCTGGAAAACACGTCGCTGACGCTGGACGACAAGGGCGTCCCCGAATTTGACCGCTACACTATGCGCGCGGGTGACAGCCATATTTTCATCGCCGGGGACGTGACGGGCGATGTGCCGCTTCTGCACGAGGCGGCGGATGGCGGGCGCATCGCGGGCGACAATGCCGGGCGCTACCCCGATATCCGCACGGGTCTGCGGCGCGCGCCGATCGGCATCATGTTCACTGATCCGAATATCGCGGTGGTGGGGCAGTCCCACGGAGAACTCGAAAGATGTGGCTGCGATTATGCGGCTGGCGCGGTCGACTTCGCGGACCAGGGTCGCAGCCGGGTAATCCTCGAAAACCAGGGGATGCTGCGGGTTTATGGCGAGTACGGGACCGGGCTTTTCCTGGGCGCGGAAATGGCGGGGCCGCGCGCGGAGCATATCGCGCATTTGCTGGCATGGGCGCATCAGCAGCGTATGAGTGTGCCGCAGATGCTCACCATGCCGTTTTACCATCCGGTGATCGAGGAGGGGGTGCGCACCGCGCTGCGTGACCTCAACGCGAAGCTGCAACTTGGCCCGGTGATGCCGCAAAGCTGCATGGACTGCGGGCCGGGCGGTTGAGCCGGTTTACCGGATGCGGGTCAGGTCAAAGCTGGTGTAGCACCGCTGGCTGGGCAGGTTGGTCTTGCCACTGATCGCGTCCGCGAAGGCTTCGCGCAGACGGACTGATTCGTCCACCGTGCGCACGCCGACGAAAATGACAGGGCGCTGCCAGCTCGTGCCCGTGATGTCTGCGCGCGGCGCCTCGCAATCGCTCTGATATTGGCCGAGGTTGAGCATCCAGACCGGCTTGTTCGCCGCCAGGTCTTCAAGCCAGCCGGCCGCGGTTTCGCCGCGCCGGCGCGCCCGCGCGGTTTCCACGTCCTGCCGGCCCTCCTGCGAGGCCAGCCCGATCGCCATCAGCGCGTCGGCGCGCGCGAGCCCCGCGCGCAGTTCTGAGGTGAAAACTTCGTCTCCCACAGCGGTGGCCGGGATGCGCGCGCCGTCACGCTCCAGCACCCGCGCACTTTCCTGCGCCCAAGTCACATCGGTCGGCAGCACAGCCACGTCGAAGTCGGCCATGCGGCCCGCCCCATCGCGTCCGGTGACCGGGTACACCACGACGTCGCCCCAGCGAAGCGTCTGAACGGTCTGCGCGGTCTCTTCGGCCACGGTGAACGGAAGCCAGCGCGCGCGCAGCTCGGGATCGCTCAGCACCACCGCTGCGCCGGTTACAGTCGCGACTGTCGCGCCGGAGACCGCCACGCTGGTCACCGTGTGGGTCTTGAACATCTCCAGCAGCCAGTTCAGCCAGTCCCACCGGCCTTGCCATCTGTCGTACTGCTTGTAGCGGCGGTAGAGCCAGCGGACCGGCCCGACCCGCTCGTCATCGTCTTCGCGTTCCGGGTTCGGACCCTGCGGTGCATTGGGATGGGCGGCCATGGGCGGACTGTCTCGATTTGATACACACGTTAATATTGCAGACATCCTTGAAGGTTTCATGTCGCGCGGCGGCTGTCACGCCTGATGGAAGGTATGCACGACTCGCCGCCCACCGGCCCACGCGATGTGGCTGATCGGTCACAACCGAAATCAACCTGAAATTGCGTTGGGAAAAAACACACGCTTAGCACAAACGTGCGAAGCGCGAGGGCCGCTTGAAGGTCTACTCAGGGTTGCATCGAGGGCGTGACGCACGTGGCTTCACTGCCCAGCCGGAGATCCCTGAAGCGCGCTGGCGCGGACGAAATGGCTTGGGGCCATATCGTCAGGGGACACCAGGAAAACGGGAGAGTCCAGGTCCCAGACGAGGCGAGCCGTATTTGCTAGCGACCAGGATCTCAACACTTGAAGGAGTAAGAGGGCATGAATTTAAGACGAAGCGCGGCCTCCGCATTTCTTGGCGGTCGCGGCGTCTCCGAGCCTGATCCCGTCGGCCTAGGGGTAGGCGCGATGGGCCATCATTCACCGGCGGCTGGCGATGGGGCGCCGGCCGGGGGTGACATCGCAGCGGACAGGGCGCAATTCGACGCGCTCTTGGCCGACGCGGTGGCGGACGATTCCCGTTCGCATGGGCTATCGGTGGGCGCTGCTTTGCAGGATCTGGTCGTTTTGGGCATGAAAAATCAGATATTGACGGCCGCGGGTGGGAGCGCAGCCGCCAGGAAGGACGACGTTTGCGCCGAAAGTCCGGCGCAGGCTGTCAGCGACCACGTCCGATACCGTGATGCCGCCGCTGGCGTCAGCACACCCCCGGTCTCTTGCCTCGAAGGCACCGGTCGTCCGTCTCTCCTCGAAAGTCTGGGCTTCGCTATCGTTGATGACGAAGTCCTGTGCCAGTGCGCCGACCAACCCGCCGCTGCCCCACCCGGGACGCCGTTCTCCCGGTAACCCCGCGGCGTCGATGCGCACGCCCCTCGCCGCCGGCCTTGTGCCGGCGGCACCCCTCAACAACGCCTCGAAAACCCGATTGGAGCCTATGCGATGATACGCTCATCCGCTATGCGCGCGCGGCACATCCGCATGCGCGCGGGCCGCGCCGTCGTGGTCACCGCCGCGACCAGCCTTTTGTTTTTTGGCGCGGTTGCTGCTGAAGGATATGCTCAGGACAAGAATGGTTTGGCCGCTCGCTCTTCGCCGGTAAAACCGTCAGGTAAGGCACCGGAGGCGGCGTTCATAGCGCATACCGCGGCGATCACTCCGCCGGAGCGCCGCCCGCCTTTGCCCGAGCGGCGAAATGCCAGCACGCCGGCGAGCGCGAAGGCGGAGGAGCTGTAACGCGCCATGGCCACGCGCCGCGCGCCGTTTCGGCTGCATCAGGACCATCAGATAGTGCGCGGGATCAGCCGGTTGCGCCACGCGTTCGGCCTCCATAATGCGCTTCGCTGTCGCCCACATGCACCTCTGGTCGTGTTCAATCCGTACACTTCGCGCCGTTGCGGCTGGCTTGTCCTTTAGGCTGTGTTTCAGGTTTTTCTCCGATGCGGGGCTTGTCGGAAGCATTTTGCATGCCCTATCGTTGATCCAGCGCAATAAAATGTATTGCGCGTTTTCGACACGCTCCCCTCCCGGCATATCAACTGCCGTGTTCAGGCGCTCCCACCCCTCTCACGGAGGATACCGCTATGAAACTATTCTCAACGCTCCTTGCCGCGTTCGGCCTCGCGCTGACGTTCGCCGGCGGCAGCCCTGCCAGCGCGCAGGAACTCTATGGCACGCTCAAAAAGATCAATGACAGTGGCACGATCGTCGTCGGCCATCGCGAGTCGTCAATCCCGTTCGCCTATCTCGACGAGAACCAGGAGCCGATCGGCTACACGATGGACCTGTGCATGAAGATCGTCGAGCGGATTGAAGAGGAACTCGGCAAAGATATCGAGGTGCGCTACGTGCCGGTCAATCCGAAGACCCGCATTCCGCTGCTCGCCAACGGCACGATCAATATCGAATGCGGCTCGACAACCAACAATCTCACCCGCCAGCAACAGGTTGACTACGCGCCGGTCACTTTCATCACCGGCACCAAGCTGCTCGTCAAGAAGGCTAGCGGCGTCGAGAATGTCGAAGATCTGGAAGGCAAGTCGATCGCGCTGTCACAGGGCACCACCAACGAGCGCGCCATCAAGGCGGTCATGGAGGAGCGTGGCATCGACATCGACATCCTTCCGGTCAGCGACCACGCCGAAGGTTTTCTGGCCCTGGAGACCGATCGTGTCGATGCCTACTCGACCGATCATATCCTGCTTCACGGGCTGATTTCCAAGTCCAAGACTCCGGACGATTACGCGGTCGTCGGCAAGTTCCTGTCCTATGATCCGTATGCGATCATGGTGCCGCGCGACGACTCGGCCTTCCGGCTGCTCGCGACCAAGACGCTGGCCGACATGTTCCGCTCCGGCGAGATCAACGAGATCTACGCCAAGTGGTTCGATCCGCTCGGCGTGCCGCAGACTGATCTGCTGCAGGCTGCTTTCGAGATGCAGGCGCTACCGTACTAAACAGATGACCTCGGGGCCGGGCGTGCGCTCGGCCCCCCTCTTGCTTATCGGCGGGACTGTGTTCCGGGGGAGTGATGCAGTATAGCTGGAACTGGTCCGTCCTGTTCGATAGCCCATATCTTGAATGGCTGATCATGGGCGTGCAGTGGACCTTCGCGGTCGCGCTGTGTGCCTGGGTCATCGCATTTTCGGTGGGCTCGGTGATCGGCGTGATGCGCACGCTGCCATCGCCGTTCGCGCGCGCCATCGGCACGGCTTACGTCGAGTTCTTCCGCAACATTCCGCTGCTGGTCCAGCTTTTCATCTGGTATTTCGTGGTGCCGGAGTTGCTGCCCGAGGACGCCGGGCGCTGGGTCAAGCGCGACTTGCCGCAGCCCGAATTCGTCACCGCCTTCGTCGCGCTGGGCTTTTATACCGCCTCGCGCGTCGCCGAGCAGGTGCGCGCCGGCATCGAGTCACTGTCGAAGGGCATGAAGCAGGCGGCCTATGCGGGCGGCTTGAGCACCGCGCAGGTATACCGCTACGTGTTGCTGCCGATCGCCTACCGCATCATCATTCCGCCGCTGACCTCCGAATTTCTCACGATCTTCAAGAACTCCTCGCTCGCGCTCACCATCGGGCTGCTGGAGCTGACCGCGCGCAGCCAGCAGATCTCCGAGTACACCTTCCAGAGCTTCGAGGCCTATACCGCGGCCACCGTCATCTACGTGCTGATCGCGCTGATGGCGACCGGGCTGATGTATCTCATCGAGGCGCGCGTCGGCATACCGGGCTATGTCGGAAAGGGGCGGCGCTAGATGTTCGGCGATTTCGACTTCCAGGTCATCATCGACAATCTGCCGTTCCTCTGGCAGGGGCTTCAGCTTTCGTTCCTGCTCACGTTTCTCGCTATTATCGGCGGGCTGGCATTCGGCACCCTTCTCGCATTGATGCGCCTGTCCTCGATTCCCGGCCTGCCGCTGATCGCGGCGACCTACGTCAACCTGCTCCGCTCCATCCCGCTGATCCTCGTCCTTTTCTGGTTCTACTTCCTCGTGCCGCTAGCCATCGGCCAGCCCATCGGCAGTTTCTATTCCGCGCTGATCGCCTTCGTCATCTTCGAGGCCGCCTATTACAGCGAAATCATGCGCGCGGGCATTCAGAGCGTCAGCAGCGGACAGGTGGCGGCGGCGAAGGCCACCGGGCTCGGCTACTGGCAGACGCAGCGTTACATCGTGCTGCCGCAAGCGTTCCGAAATATGGTGCCGATCCTCATCACGCAGGGCATCATCCTGTTTCAGGACACCTCGCTTGTATTCGTCGTCAGCTTGCGCGACTTCATGACGACATCGTCCATCGTCGCCCGGCAGGAGGGCCGCCTCGTCGAGATGTACATCTTTGCGGCGCTCGTTTATTTCGTGATCTGCCTCGCTGGCTCGCTGCTCGTCAAACGCCTGCAAAAAAGGATGGCCGTGTGATCCGACTGGAAAACGTCAGCAAGTGGTACGACGAGTTTCGGGTCCTGCATGACTGCTCGATGGGAGTCGAGCGGGGCGAGGTTGTGGTGGTGTGCGGTCCGTCCGGCTCGGGCAAGTCCACGCTGATCAAGTGCATCAACGGGCTGGAGCCGGTACACAAAGGGCGTATCTTCGTCGACAACCTGGAGGTCACTGCGCGCAAGACCAATCTCAACGCGGTGCGCACCAAGATCGGCATGGTGTTCCAGCATTTCGAGTTGTACCCGCACCTGAGCGCGGAGCAGAACATCCGGCTGGCGCAGGAGAAGGTGCTGCGCCGCAGCCAGCCCGAAGCCAGAGAGAAGGCGCGCGCCCTGCTGGAGCGTGTCGGGATGGAGGAGCACGCCGACAAATACCCCGCCAACCTCTCCGGCGGCCAGCAGCAGCGCGTTGCCATTGCCCGCGCGCTGGCGATGGACCCGATCGCGATGCTGTTCGACGAGCCGACATCCGCGCTGGACCCGGAAATGATCTCAGAGGTGCTGGATGTCATGGTCGAGCTGGCGGAGGAGGGCATGACCATGATCGTCGTAACCCATGAGATGGGCTTCGCCAGCAAGGTCGCGAACCGCGTGGTGTTCATGGACGAAGGCGAGATCATGGAAGACGCGCAGACCGAGCCCTTTTTCAACGATCCGAAGAGCGACCGCGCCAAGCTGTTCTTGTCGAAAATCCTGCATCACGTTTGACCATGCCCGTGCACGCCCCTTCTTCTCTGCCTTTCGTCGGCATCCTCGGCGGGATGGGGCCGCTGGCGGGCATCGACTTCGCGAAGAAGCTGACCGACGCCGCCACCGCGATGCATCGGCCCGAGCGCGATCAGGATCAGGTGCCGTTCGTGCTCTGGTCGGTGCCGCAGATCCCTGACCGCGTGGGGCCGCTGCTGACCGGCGCGGGCGAGTCGCCGCTGCCGGAGATGGCGCGGGGCATTGCGGCGCTGAACGGGCTGGGCGTCGATATCATCGCGATCGCCTGCAACACCGCCCATGCGTGGCACACGGAGCTTGCCGCGG
>CAYFVF010000049.1:0-10374 GCA_964346335.1 uncultured Hyphomicrobiaceae bacterium | reverse complement strand
AGTCGCGCAGCAGCGCGTCGCCAAGCTCCGCGCCGTCGCCGGGCAGAAGCTGGAGCACATCGCGCGGGATGCCGCTTTCATGCATGAGCGCCAACGCGCGAGCGGCAATAAGCGAGGTCTGTTCCGCGGGCTTGGCGATGACAGCGTTGCCGGTGGCGAGAGCGGCGGCGATCTGGCCGGTGAAGATCGCCAGGGGGAAGTTCCACGGCGAAATGCACACGAACACGCCGCGCCCTTCCAGCGGCGCGTTCTCGGCCAGCCTGCGCGCCTCGGCGGCGTAATAGCGCAGGAAATCCACGGCCTCGCGCACCTCCGCCACGCCATCGCTCAGCGTCTTGCCCGCCTCGCGCGCGGCCAGCGCGAACAGCTCGGGCGCGTTTTTCTCATAGGCGTCGGAAATGGCCTCCAGGATTTCAGCGCGCTCCGCCGCGGCACGCGCCGACCAGGTGGGGGCCGCCGTTTCCGCCGCGTCAAGCGCGATACGCGCGTGCTCCGCGGTTGCCTCTTCAACGGAGCCGGGCTGATCGCCGGGGATGGCCGGATTTTCCACCGCGCGGGCAGGTTTACCCGGCGGGGCCTGAACGGCGAGCATCGGCGCTGCGCGCCACTGCGTCTCGCGGAACGCGGCCATTCTCTCGTGCAGCGGGCCGACCGTCAGCGGATCGGTCAAATCCCAGCCTCGCGAGTTCCGCCGCGACGGCGCAAACATGTCGGGCGCCGGCACCGCGACCGGGTTGGCGTAACCATCATTCAGCCGCGCGAGCGTCTCGAACGGGTCGGTCGCCACGTCTTCCGGCGGCACGTCTTCATCGACGATCTGGTTGACGAAGGACGAGTTTGCGCCGTTTTCCAACAGACGCCGCACGAGATAGGCCAGCAGATCGCGATGCGCGCCCACCGGAGCATAGATGCGGCAGCGCGTGGCGTGATCCTCCATGATCATGCTGTGCAGCGCCTCGCCCATGCCGTGCAGGCGCTGATATTCGAACGCGTCCTTACCCGTGCCCGTTTCGCGCGCCATTTCGATGATGGCTACGCCCGTGTGCGCATTATGCGTGGCGAACTGCGGGTAGATCCGGTCCGTCATCCCGAGGAGCTGCTGCGCACAGGAGATGAAGCAGACATCGGTGCTCGCCTTGCGCGTCAGCACCGGAAAGCTCTCCTCGCCGTTGACCTGGGCGTGCTTGATTTCGGTGTCCCAGTACGCGCCCTTGACCAGCCGGACCATGATCCGCCGGTTTTCGCGCTCGGCCAGGGCGTGCAGCCAGTCCAGCACCATGGGGCCGCGCCGCCCATAAGCCTGCACCACCACGCCGAAGCCATCCCAGCCCTTCGTCGACGGGTCGCTCAGGACCATTTCGATGACATCGAGCGACAGGTCGAGCCGGTCGGCTTCCTCCGCATCGATGTTGAAGCCCATGTTCGCGCTTTTCGCCAGCAGCGCCAATGACATCAGCCGAGGCGCAAGCTCGCGCATGACCCGGTCTTTCTGGCCATATTCGTAGCGCGGATGCAGCGCCGACAGCTTCACCGAGATGCCCGGATTGTCCGCCACGTCCCCGGTGCAGTGCGGGGCGAGCCGCATGATCGCATCGGCATAGGAGAGGTGGTAAGCGCGCGCGTCGGCATCGGTGCGCGCGGCCTCGCCGAGCATGTCGTAGGAATAGGTGTAGCCCTCGTCTTCCCAGTGTTTCGCGCGGGTCAGCGCTTCTTCCATGTCGGTGCCGAGCACGAAGGTGCGGCCCATCTCGCGCATCGCCTGTTCGACGGCGGTGCGCACGACCGGCTCGCCCAGGCGGCGGACCAGCCCGCGCAGGACGCCCGCCAGCCCCTCATCGCGGTCTTCGACGACCTGCCCGGTCATCATCAGCGCCCATGTGGAGGCGTTGACCAGCGTGGAGCTGGAGCGATTCAGATGCGCGGACCACTCGCCGCCGGCCACCTTGTCGCGAATGAGCGCGTCGATTGTACGGTCATCAGGCACGCGCAGGACGGCTTCAGCGAGGCACATCAGCGCGATGCCTTCGCGCGTGCTCAGGCCGTATTCGCCGAGGAATTGCTCCATCATGCTGGGCCGCGAATCGGTGCGGATGCGCTGGACCAGATCGGCGGCCTGTGCCGAGATGCGGGCGCGCTGATCGGGCGATAGCGCTGCCGCTTCCATCAGTTCGGGTACGAGCGCGGCTTCGTCGGCGCGGATGTGTTCTCGGATGCGCTGGCGTAGCGCGGCCAGGCGGTCGGGGCGTGGTTGCGGCGTGGTCATGCTTCAAAGGCTAGCATATCAGCGCGCGCGCACAACCTCCCGGCCACGCGTCGGGCCGAACCGGGATCGCATGTCGCACGGCTGCTTATGGCCCGATCCTGTCCACAACCATTGCGCCGCGCTGGTTGTTGTGGACATGCGCCTGAAACGTGCCAGCGGTGCGCACCGCATCCAGCAGATAGTTGGCGTGGCGGCCCTTGCCCCGGACAAGCAGGTTGTTCGGCTCGCCCGAGCGGAAGCCGCGGTCAAGCCATGCGCATTCGCCGACCGCCGGCGGGGGATCGCTTGCGCCCGCACGGGCCGGTTCAAAGCGGCCCCGGACCGTGTTGCCCGCGCTGACCTCCGCCATCATGTTGCCGCCACCCTTGCAGACGACGGGGTAACTCGTCTGCGCCGCCGCGGGGCTTGCAGCGAAGGCCGTGGCGAGGGCGAGCGCGCATGCTCCCAAGGTGACATGAAACCGTCTCAGCATCGCCTCCGTTTGATTTTCGAAGAACGCTGCTTCAGACGGCATTGATGTGGTCGCCGGTGTGTCAATCCACAGCGCGTGGGTCATGGATGGGACGCCAGCCGGTTCACACGGTTGCGTGGCGTTTCACCGCGCCTTGTCCGGCGAGATAGGTGTCGAAGGCAGCAGCCACCACGCGGGCGAGGGGGCGGCCTTCGGTGCGCACATGCACCTGTTTGCCATCGATGCGCGCCAGGCCGTCACTGACCAGCGGCTCCAGCCGGGCCAGATCGTCGGTGAAGGCGTCTTCCGTCAGGCCGAAGCGCAGCGCGATGGCTTCGAGGTCCACCGCGAAGTCGCACATCAGCCGCTCGATCACCGCGCGCCGCCAGATGTCTTCTTCGCTCAATTTCAGTCCCTTCGCGACAGGCAGCGCCCCGGCGTCGATGGCTTTCAGATAATCGTTGGTTTGCACGACGTTCTGGGCATAGCCTTGTGGCAGCGCCGAGATCGAGCTTGCGCCCAGACCGATCAGGGCGTCCGCCTCGTCGGTGGTGTAGCCCTGGAAGTTGCGCCGCAGCCTGCCGTTCCGAGCCGCCACCACAAGATTGTCGTCCGGGCGGGCGAAATGGTCGATACCTATGACCTGATACCCGAGCGCCTCAAGCTGCTCGCCGGCCTGCGCCGCCATTTCGAAGCGGGTCTCGCCGCCGGGCAGAGCGTCTTCGTCGATCTTGCGCTGGTTCTTCGCCATCCATGGCACATGCGCGTAACCGAACACCGCGATGCGCGCGGGGTCCAGTGTCACGGCCTGCGCGACCGTGTCGGCGAGCATCTCCGGCGTCTGGTGGGGCAGGCCATACATCAGGTCGAAATTGAGCGCTGCGATGCCCCGCGCGCGCAGCCAGCCGCACACTCGCGCGACCGTCTCGAATGGCTGCACCCGGTTGATCGCCGCCTGTACGCCGGGGTCGAACTCCTGAACGCCGAGGCTCGCGCGGTTGCAGCCCATCGCCGCCAGCGCGTCGGCGGTCTCCTCGTCGAACGTGCGCGGGTCGATCTCGACGGCGATTTCGGCGTTCTCCGCGATGTCGAAGCGCTCGCGGATGGCCGCGTCGACACGTGCGAAGTCAGCCGGGCAGAGCGTGGTCGGGGTGCCGCCGCCCCAGTGGATGTGCGTGAGCGTTTGACGATGGCCGAGCGCGTCCGCGCGCATGTGAATTTCGCTGATCAGCCGCTCGACATAGGCCGCGACCGGGTCATACCGCGCGATCAGGCGCATGTTGCAACCGCAATACCAGCACATGCGCGCGCAGAACGGGACGTGCAGATAAAGCGACACGCTGGAGCCGGGCGAGAGGTCTGCAAGCCACGCGCCCACCGTTTCCGCGCCGACTTCGGTCGAAAAGTGTGGCGCGGTGGGATAGCTGGTGTAGCGCGGCACGCGTGCGCCGAGGTGTTTGCGGATGGCTTCCCTCATCGGATGGCTCCTTATCTGACGCTGAGATTAGTCAGCCTAACTTGACGCTCCGACGCGTTGATCTGGATCAAATGGCGTTTGTGAACATTTCGCAGCGCCCCAGCGTGATCCATCCGGTCGCAGTCCGCGTTGCAGACACGTCTCACGCAAGCAGTTTCCCCGCACGCAGGGCTGAAACGGGCCCAGCGTGCAGAGCGTCCATTTCGTGAAAGGAGAACAACCATGCGCAAGGTTCTTATTGGCGCTGTCGCCGCCCTCGCCATCGGCGCATCCGCGCCGGCTAAAGCGGCCAATATCGTCGAGACGGCTCAGCAGGCCGGGCAGTTCGAGACCCTGATTGCCGCGGCTCAGGCCGCCGGGCTCGCCGGCGCGCTTGCCGACGGTGATAACCTGACCGTCTTCGCCCCGACCGATGCGGCGTTCGACGCGTTGCCTGAAGGCACGGTCGAAGACCTGCTGAAGCCGGAGAACAAGGACAAGCTTGCCGCGATCCTGTCCTACCATGTTCTTCCGCGGGAACTGGCCTCCAACATGTTGCCGGGCCGTCGTATCCACGTTTCGACCATCAAGGACGGCGGCGACGATATGCTCGCGGTCGAGAAGTCAGCCCATACCCAGGCCGTCACCGTGGACGGTGCGAACGTGGTTCAGGCCGACATCCAGGCGGATAACGGCATCATTCACGTGATTGACGAAGTGCTGATCCCGTCTGACTGACCTGCACGGGCGGCGCCGCGCTATACTGGTGCGGTGTCGCCGTGTTTCTTGGCCGGTTCGCTCTGGCTTTCATGGCCCGTGTGTCGAGCCGCATCCTCGATGCGCTCCGCGGCATCCTCCAGAGACGTGTATTCTGGCACGACCAGCCCGGCTGAAATGATCAGTTTGGCGGCTTCCTCGACGCTCATATCCAGCACGCGGATATCTTTCTCCGGGATGAACAGCAAAAAGCCCGAGGTCGGGTTCGGCGTGGTCGGAAGAAAAACGCTCACGAGTTGCTCAGAGCCATGGCGAGCCTGGATTTCGCCGCGCGTCGTCGTCGAGATGAACACGATCGAAAAAATGCCCTTGCGCGGATACTCCACAAGCGCGACCTTCTGAAAGCTGCTGCCGCTTTTCGACAGCACCGTCTCGAAGATCTGCTTGAGCGCGCCGTAGACGTTGCGCACGATCGGCATCCGCCCAAGCATCAGTTCGCCGTAGCCGAACAGCGTGCGCCCGAACAGGTTGGCCGTCAGCGCGCCGATCAGCATCAGCCCAATAATCGCGACAATCAGGCCGATGCCGGGAATGTCCGGCAGGGAGGACAGTGGAAACGGAAGGTCGAATGGAAGGGTGCGTTCGATGTCGGCTAGGTTGGGCAGCAACGGCTTGACCCAGGCGTCGATAAGCCCGACGAACCACCAGACGATATAGATCGTGATGCTGACCGGGCCGACGATGATCAGGCCGGTGAATAGATAATTGCGCAGCCGGGTGCCGATATGGTGGCTGTCGTCCTTCCTTGGCCCGATCACCAGCCGCGCGAGGCTTGTGCGCCGCCGCCGTCTTGGACCTTTCGGGCCTTGACCGGATGGATCCTGCTGATCTGTATCGTTCATGACTCATCACTCGCGCACGCCCTGCAACAAACGGCGGCAGCGTAATTGCATTTCGTTAGAATATCAGAAAAATGCGCAGACCGCAGGCGATGCGCCGTCATGCTCGCTTTAACTGCCTCACCGGCTCAGCGGCGTGTTACAACGAGGCAATCCACCCCGCGGGACTTGAAATCCTCGCACTGTGCGGCGGCGGCGCTGCGCGATGGTTTGGGGCCGACCATGATCCGGTAATAGGTGTTGCCCGAGTCCGTGTCGGTGCGCACGATCGTGGGCGTTTCGCCGTCGATCGCGTCGCCCAGCTTGCGTGACAGGCGGCGCACCTCGGATTCGGCCCCGTCGCGTGAGCCGACAGACGCGATCTGGATGCGATAAGCGCCGGCATCCGAAGGTGCCGCAGAGGTATTGGAACTCACCTCCGTGGTGCTGGCCGTCCAGCCCGAGGCGGCGGTCTGTGTCTGGGACTCTCGGGATGCCTCGGTTGCATCAGAGCCGCCGAACAGATCGCTGAAAAATGATCCGATACCGCCGCTGTCCTCTTGCTCCGGCTCCGGCGCTGCCGCCTGAACGTCGGTCTGCCAAGCGCTGGTTGCCGGGGCGCTGGAAGTGCTTCCGGTCAAAGATGGCGCGCTCGCGGTTTGCTGCGGCTCGGCGCGAGGCTCGCTCGCGGGCTGCGGATCGTCATCGTCAGTCGAGGTCGGGATCGATGTCGGGATGCTGCCGCCACCGGAGGAGCCGGAATTGCCTGTCTCAACCGTCTGTGTCTCGCTCTCGTCTGCAAGGCCCAGCTTGGCGAGAGCCCGCTTCCGCCCGGCCACAGCATCCTTGCGCTGGGCGGAGTTCAGCCCCTGCAGCCATAATGCCGCGTTGAAATCCGACAGCGCCTGGGCCGGCCGTCCCGCCCTCGTGTACGCCTGACCGCGTAACAGCAACGCCTGCGAAGCGGTCTCGGCATCTTCGGGCACCTCGTCTAGCAACGCATTCAACTGTTCGACGGCTTTGGCCGCTTCGTCATCCTCGATGAGCTTGTAGGCCGCCGAGAGCTTGCGCAGGTTGTCCTTCGACTGCGCAGATGCAGGGGCGCTGATCGCAAGCGCGCAGGCGATCGAGGCAATCATCGCGAAGAGCGTGGCAAGACGCATTGGGCTATGGTCCGAAAAAGTGGCGCCGGCATCTGCAGCGTGTCTCTTTGTCCGCTAATCAGATGAGCAAGGCAAGACTGTGACCGAATTCCCACAGGCACCTTCCACAGAAACCGTCACTCCACGGTAACGGATTTCGCCAGGTTGCGCGGCTGATCGACATCCGTGCCGCGCCATACCGCCGTGTGATAGGCAAGGAGCTGGACCGGAAGCGCATAAAGAATCGGCGCTGCGAACTCGTGCACCTCGGGCAGCGCACAGTGGGCCATTACGGCGCAGTCCGGAGGCCCCGCCGATTCGCCTGTCAGCAGGATGATGCGCCCGCCGCGCGCGGCGACCTCCTGCATGTTCGACAAGGTTTTTTCGTGCGTATGGCCCGGCGGCGCGATCACGACCACTGGCACGTTCTCGTCGATGAGCGCGATTGCGCCGTGTTTCAACTCGCCCGCAGCGAAGCCCTCGGCGTGAATATATGAGATTTCCTTGAGCTTGAGCGCGCCTTCCAGCGCCAGCGGGTAGTTCACGCCGCGCCCGATATAAAGCATGTCCTGCGCGTGAGAGAGCTGATGCGCAATGTCCGTGAAGGTCTGTTCGCTGCGCAGCACCCGCGCCATAAGCCGTGGCAGTTCCGCCAGCGCGCCGACCAGCGCCTGCTCCTGCGTCACGTCGATCACGCCGCGCGCCTTGCCCGCTGCGATCGCGAGGCATGCGAGCGCGGTCAGCTGGCAGGTAAACGCCTTGGTGGACGCCACGCCGATCTCGGGGCCGGCAAGCGTGGGCAGCACGATGTCGGACTCGCGCGCGATGGTGGCGTGGGGCACGTTCACGACGGCTGCGATGTGCTGGCCTTGGTCGCGGCAGTAACGCAGGCCGGCAAGCGTATCGGCGGTTTCGCCCGACTGGCTGATGAAGATCGCCAGCCCGTTGTCGGGCAGCGGAGCCTCGCGGTAGCGGAATTCCGAGGCCACGTCGATCTCGACGGGCAGCCGCGCGTATTGCTCGAACCAGTATTTCGCCACGAGCCCGGCATAATAGGCTGTGCCGCAGGCGCACAACGTCACCTGCGACAGTGAGGCCAGATCGACGCTCAGTCCGGGAATTTCGACGCGCCGGGCGGAGAGATCGGCATAATGCGCCAGCGTATGCGCGATGACTTCGGGCTGTTCATGGATTTCCTTGGCCATGAAGTGGCGGTAGTTGCCCTTGTCGACGAGCAGCGACGACGCGACGCCTTTCTGGCGCGCCCGCTCCACCTGCGCGCCGGTCTCATCAAAAATGCGCGCGCCCGAACGCGTGACAAACGCCACGTCCCCTTCTTCAAGATAGGTGATCTCGCCGGTGAAGGGGGCAAGCGCGATCGCGTCGGAGCCCAGATACATCTCGCCGTCGCCGTGGCCGAGCGCGAGCGGACTGCCCTTGCGCGCGGCGATCATCAGGTCGTCGTGGCCGGCGAACACGATGGCGAGCGCGAACGCGCCTTTCAGCCGGCGCAGCACCGCCATCGTGGCCTGTTCCGGCGCTTGGCCCGCTGCGATCTCGGCTGCGATCAAATGGGCGACCACCTCGCTGTCGGTTTCGCTTTTCAGCCGCGCGCCGGCGGCTTCCAGCTCCCGGCGCAGGGCTGCGAAATTCTCGATGATCCCGTTATGCACGAGCGACACCGGGCCGGCCGTGTGGGGGTGCGCGTTGCCCTCGGTCGGTGCGCCGTGGGTCGCCCAGCGGGTGTGGCCTATGCCCGCGCGGCCCGCAAGCGGCTCACCGCTCAGCACAGCCTGAAGCGCATCCAGCTTGCCAGGCGCGCGGCGGCGGTCGATCCGCCCGTTCTCGACGGTGGCGATTCCGGCCGAATCATAGCCGCGATATTCCAGCCGCCGCAGCGCCTCCAACAGCGGTCCGGCCACCGGTTCGCGCCCCAGAATGCCCACGATTCCGCACATCGCTTATCCCTCCAAGCCTCTCGTCGATAAGACTCTCGTCAATTCGCGCAGCCGATACCACACGGCCACGAGAACACGGCCGCGTCATGAAAAATTCCGTTGAGATGACTTTAGCAATTACAGCGAAGGGGCCGGGAAAACCAAATCAAAGCGCGTTACACATCTTTTCACCCGCCCTGTCAGCTTTTGTCCGATGTCTGGCGGTTGCGTCGTGCTGTCATGCGGTCGGCCCAGCCCTCGCGCTCTTCCTGCGGCGCGCGGCTCAAGCCCAAAGCGCCCGCGCCGACATTCCTGGTGATGACGCTGCCCGAACCGATATATGCGCGGTCCCCGATCTTGACGGGCGCGACCAGCGCAGTGTTCGAGCCGATGAACGCGCCCGCGCCGATCTCGGTGAGGTGCTTGGCGTGGCCATCATAATTGCAGGTGATGGTGCCCGCGCCGATATTCGCGTTCGCGCCGACGCGCGCGTCGCCGATATAAGTGAGGTGGTTGACCTTCGCGCCGTCCGCGATCTGCGCCTTTTTCACCTCGACGAAATTGCCGATCTTTACGTTATCGCCCAGCTCCGCGCCGGGGCGCAGCCGCGCGAACGGGCCGACGACCGCGCCGGGGCCGATATCCGCGCCAGCAATATGCGAGAAACCGTTGATCCGCGCGCCGTCGCCGACGCGCACGCCGGGGCCGAAGATCACGTTCGGCTCGACGATGACATCCTGGCCCAGTTTCGTGTCGTGGCTGAAGGTAACGCTCGCCGGGTCGATCAGGGTCACGCCCCCGGCCATCGCCGCCTCGCGCAGGCGCGCCTGCATCTGCGCTTCGGCGCTCGCCAGTTGCGCCCGGTCGTTGACGCCGAGCACGTCCGCTTCCGCGCCCATTCTCACGGCGATGGCGTAATCGCGCCCATAAGCTGCGGCCACCGTGTCGGTCAGGTAATACTCGCCCTTGGCATTGTCGTTGCCGATGCGCGGGAGCACCTCGCGCAGCACCTCGGCGCGCACTGCCATCACGCCGGAATTGCATGCGCGGATGGCGCGCTCGTCCGCGCTGGCGTCCTTTTCCTCGCGGATCCCGAACAGTGCGCCCTCGCTGTCTTGCAGCAATCGGCCATAGCCGGTCGGGTCGGCGGCTTCGAAGCCGAGCACGGCGAGGTCCGCGCCGTCCGTGAGCGTTGCGCGCAGGGCTTGCAGCGCCTCGGGCCGGATCAGCGGCGTGTCGCCATAGAGCACCATCACATCGCCGTCGAAATCGGCAAACGCATCGCCCGCCGCCTCGACGGCGTTGGCGGTGCCAAGCTGCTCGGCCTGAACGAAGACACGCGCATCGGGGTGCTCAGCAGCGATGGCTGCGCGGACCTGATCGCCGCCAACGCCCACCACGACGGCGACCTCGTCCGCGCCCGCTGCCCGCGCCGCATCCAGCACATGGCCGACCATCGCGCGCCCGGCGACCGGATGCAGCACCTTCGGCGTGCGTGATTTCATCCGTGTGCCCTGTCCCGCGGCGAGG
>CAYFVF010000048.1:0-10544 GCA_964346335.1 uncultured Hyphomicrobiaceae bacterium | reverse complement strand
AAGTCAATGAAGGTGTCAATGCCCGACAGCGATCCCGCATCCTCATGGGTCAATGCTGGCGCCGCGAGGCGCAGCCGCGCAGCGGTGTTACACGCGGCCTCGGGCATATGCACGATTCTCGCGATTCCTTCCGGGCGCGCATCCGGGCCGATATCATCGCTGAAATCAAGCGTACCCGGCTGCGGCGCGGCCAGCGCGCACACTGCGGCCACGGGCGCGGACAGCGAAAATCCCCGCTCAAGCCGTGGCGCAGCAGGCGGCGCGTCGTCATCCGCGTAAACACGTACAGCCAAGGCCGGATCGGTTTACTAGCCCGGCTGCGCCATTTGTCGATGTGGAACGCGCGCGCGCACGCTGAAACTGACGGCCTCAAGAGCGCCGAGCGATAAAGGCAAGGCGTTTGCCGACGCAGGGTCCATGATGCTGGGCGGGTTCAACAAGGCCGCGCCGCCAAGCGTCTCCAGCAGGTAGGTAATTTGCTCCCCGCCGCTGCGCAGTGTCCCGCCATCAGCGGTTGTAAACAGGATCAGGGCATCGCAGGGCGCATCCGTTTCATTCAGGATCGTGATCGTGTAGGTCTGGCTCAGGTCAGTTTGCGCGAACGGTGTGTAAGGATCGCTCAGCGACAGGCTTGTCGGGCCGGACACCGCCAGGTCGTCGCATGAGGCGAGAGCGGCGGCGAGCGCAAGCGGCAACGCCAGCAGGCAAGCGCAGATGACGAATGGTCCCGGCGAAAATGGCTTCATGCGCCCTCCGGCGCGACCGGCGTAAGCGTGCCGGCTGGGTAAAGGCCGCTCGTCCCGTCTGGAATACCAAGCATGAAGTGCTGCACACGGTCGCTCGCCATTTCGATACGCCAGTGCCCCGGCGCCAGACCCTGCCCGCCGAAGCGCCCCGCGGTGTTTGTGAACAGAGAGACGGGTTCGCCCCCGTCATCCGGGGTGGCCGTGCCAGTGAGCAGCGCAACAGGCGCGCCATCGCGGTCAACCAGCGTGCCGAATGCGGTGACGGAACGGGCCGAGCCGATTGTGAGCGCATACCCGGCGTTGTACGGCGGCTCCAGCGTGATCTCGCGCTTGCCGAGGCGATAGCCGATCGGCAGATCCTCGACATCGTAGCGCAGTGTTCGCGGCATGTAGGCGGGCAGGTTGCGGACTGGCGGCGGACCGAACATGTCGCTGCTGGCGCGCGGCGCTGCGCTCTCGCCGAGCACGACGGCATGGTCGGCAAGGCTTTCATGGGGCGCGAGGATGGCGAAGCTGCCCGTGATGGGCGCACACAGCAAAATGCCCGCCGGCGAACGCAACAGAGGTGCCCAGTCGAAGGCTGGTGCGCTGGTCGCTGAGCGGCGGCACGCCGGCATCGAGGTTGGTGGCGTCCAGACTGGAGGTATGATCGAGGCTGAAAACCGCCCGGCTTCCGGCGTAGCTCAAATCTCTGTCGAAGGCGAGCTTGTCGGCCTCGTTGTCGTGGATTGTTTCGATGCTCGCCGCCCACGAGGCGCCGCCTGGCTTACGCGCGGCCGTCGTTTTAGCGTTCACGCTTGCGCGCGCGCTGCCGGTCTCATACCGCGTGGCGACACTGGAGCGCGCGCCGGGGCGCCATGACAGGCTCAGCGCGGTACGCAGTTCATCGGTGTCGTCTGGTGTGCCCGTGTCAAAACCGCTATCCAGCGGGTCGGAACTGTAGCTGAGCGAGAGACCCAGCCCCATCGAGTCGTGCACGCGCGTTGACACGCCCAGAGCCACGCTTCAGGCGTCGCCGCGCGCAGTCTTGTCCGAGGCGAAGGCATAGCGCCCGGACAGGTTGGCATGAATGCCAAGCGGCAAAGCCCGCGAATAACTGGCGAGCAGGCTGAGCCAGTAATCTTCCAGTGGATTGTCTTCTCCGGGCCTCGCAAAGGCGTCGCTTCGCAGTTCGGCCGACAGGCGCAGGTTCGATCCGTTGACCTTGTCGCGAAGCGCGTCCCAGTCGATCTCGACGACACCGCCCGGCCCGAGCTCGCGATGATAGCTGAGCCCGGCATCGACCCCGAAAAAGCCCAGCGGCGTTGCCGTATAAAGGCTGGCGCCCGCCATCGCCGCGTCGCGCCCGGCCTGCACATGGGCTTGCCCCGTGACTTGAGGGCTCAGTCCGCGCCGGTAGTAGCCCGTGGCAACCGGCGAATCGAAATCATAAGCCAGCCCGCCGTCCACGAACCGCGATAGCGCCCCCGCGGCAAAGCCCTATTCGCGCGCGCCGTCGGCAAGGAGCACGGCGTCGAAATACGATGTGAACGAGAGGGTGCGCTGCTCGCCGAGGTCATCGGTGATGATGAGACGCACGTCGTTTGCGCCGGCTTTCAGGGATAAATCTTCGAGGTCGTAGGTGCCCGGATCGAGGCGTAGCTGGCGAACCACCGCGCTGGTGAGTTCGATTTTGACGGTGGCTGAACGCGCAAGGCGGAACGAGCGTTCTCCGGTCGGGCGGATGTTCTCGCCGGGGCGCAGTTTGCGCGGCGAACGCTCGACCGAGACGCCTGGCAGGTCCGGCCCGCGCTGAAGGCTGGTGATCGGCGGGTTGATGTCGCCCGCCTGGAAGCGTAGCGCGGCTTCCGGGCGGTCGTGAAACAAGCGGGTGCCGCGCCGGGTTAAGCCGTCAAAGCCGGTGAAGGCGAGCCCGCCGTTCGCCTCCGGCGTGTCCGCCGCGCCGTCATAGGTCAGTTCAGGCTCCAGCACGACATCATCCCAGCGCAACACGGTTTCCAGGTCCGCGCGGGGCGCTGAAAAGCCCGCCGCGCCGCTGGGCGAAGCGCTGAGGTAGTCGGTAGCGGCGCGCAGGTTGACATAGCCTGAAAAACGCGCAGGGGTGGCGGTGCCGCCATGCGCGCGCCGGGCGCTCCGGCTGAGGCGTACACTGCGGCGCGGACGCTGTTCGGGGGTCGGCGTGAAGTGCAACTGCATTACGCTGGGATCAAACCGGGTCCCCAACCCTTCGCGGTTGAGCGCGGCCAGAGCGATGAACCCACCTGTTGCCGGTAGCGCGGCGAGGCGTGCGGCCTCGGCTTCGCGCTGAGCAGGGCGGCGGCGGCGCGCGTAAACTGTTGCCGGTTGACCGAGAGTGTGTCGTCCGGCGGGATCTTGATGGCGGCCTCGCCGAGCCGGCGATCGCGCTCGCGGATCTCAACGATCAATGAGAGGGTTCGCCCCGTCGGATTGATCTGGGCGCGCTGGGTTTGCTAGGCGGCTGGCTGACCGTTCGTGGCAAGCGCGGGCCGCGGTGCGGCGCTCGCCAGCGCGAATCCGCCAGCGAGGATCAGCAGCGCCGCCAAAGGGCTCAAGCTGTTTCCGATTGCCCGCGCCATGTTCGTTCCTCTCGCGATGACACGCCGTCAGCGGTGGCGCGACATTCACCGCGACGGTGAGATTCATCACGATCTGAACGGCTGTATTGGCGCCGGGCTGAGCCACCGGAAGCTGGTTGATCGAAATGCGGTAGGCGCGGCTTTCCTCGATGAGCGGATCGCCAAGCCACTGCACTGTCAGAATCTGGCTGCCGCCCGGCGGGATCATCGCCTGCATGGGCAGGACGAGGAAATCTCGGCTGTCGCGTTGGACGGCTTCGGTGCCGTTGCTGGCGTGGGTGACGCGCGAGACCACCGCCTCGATCGGCAGAGCGCGCTCGTACCGGTTGACGACACGGATGTCGGCGCGGCTGCGCGAACCAGTGTAGGCCATGTCGAGGTAAACCGGGCTGACGCTCATGGCTAGCACAGGCACGCCAGACGTGAACACACTCGCCAAAATCACGGCAAGCGTGACGATTGGTGTAAAAAGGCACAATGATGCGTAACGCGGAACTTGCATCGAAACTCTCCAGAACCGGACGCTGGTCGCGCTCCGTCTCGGCGAGCACTATCGCGGGTCGATCATGACAATCAATGTATCGTCGTAAGGGCCGGATTGACGCGCAGCACTGGGTTGTTTCGGTGTGACTGTCAAGGTCAGCGTCGTGCTCGCAGCGGCATTGTTCACCCCGTAGGCTTCCTGCCAATCGGTGCCGTGGCCTGGGTCGACCGTGGCCGTGTCCAAGCTGACCAACTCGTTGTCACCGTCCGAGACGGAGGCCGTGTAATCGAAGTAGCTTGTAAATTCACCCCCTGTCAAAAGGGTATGCTGTGCCGGAATCGGAGCGAGGCTATGAGCGCTGTGCTCCATGTGCCCGTTTACGCAGATGAGCTGGATATCGGTGGCCGCGTTACAGGTTAGAGTTGAAGTCGTGGACGATCCCGACAACTCTCCTTCAGCCACGTTCATGGTCAGGTTAGACGTGTCGAAACCGGCTAACTCTCAGCTTGTGGGAACCTCCGCCGTGACCGTGAGTTCCTCACACAGTGAATCGCCATTAGATGCGCTACAATCTTCAATAGAGTTCGCCGGTGCCGCCGTCGCGCCCAGCGCAAGGGCGAATCCGACAGCGCGGCCGGCCAGCATTGCCCGCGGCGTATGCCGTTCTGTTTGTTTTTTGAGTGCTGTGGTGTGCCCCTTCCTACTCCTAACGTGCCCGAAGGGCTAGAGGTCAGCCCGAGATGACCCGGAAACACGCGCCGCGCCGCTGATCGTGTAACCAGCGCCCCATTGCAGTTATTTTACGCGTACGGATCAAGCGTTAACCTGTCACGTGATAAATAACATGAAAGGTGATAAATTGCATCTACTGCTCGCGGCGAACGAGGCACGCGGCCGATACGATTCATTCGCGAGGGAAGGGTTTGGTCGGAGCGGCGGGATTCGAACCCACGACCCCCGGTCCCCCAGACCGGTGCGCTACCGGGCTGCGCTACGCTCCGTCAGGTCTCCGGCGAATGTTCGGCAGTCTGCCCCGCGCCCATTGGGCGGTCAAGCGTGAAAGTCGGCCCGGGGCGGCGTTCAGGCCGCCGGCTCCGGGACCGTGGCGAGAAGCGCCCGGCAATGCTGCAACTCGCGCAGGGCTTCGGACAGCACTCCGCGTTGCGCCGGTGTCAAGGGCTCCGGTGTCGTCTGTTCGCCCTGCGCTGGGCCGGAATTTTCCGATGGGTCTGTCTGGGAGCTTGTGTTGCGCTGGCGGCTTTTCGGGGCGGCCCTGGCCCGTTCGATCGCGGCCTTGCGGGCGTGACCGGCGGCTTCCCCGGCGAGGTCGGGCAAACTGGTGCCCGCAGCCCCGCTACTGTCGGGGCCGGCGTCGCGCGCATAGGTCTTGACGTAATTCACGCCCTGCTGACGAAAGACCCGCTGCAGCCCGCGTATCGTGTAACCTTCGTCATGCAGGAGCGTGCGGATGCCGCGTAGAAGCTCCACGTCTTCCGGGCGGTAATAGCGTCGCCCGCCACCGCGTTTCATTGGCTTGACGTGCGTGAACTTCGTCTCCCAGAACCGCAAGACGTGCTTGGGGACATCGAGTTCGTCCGCGACTTCGCTGATAGTGCGAAATGCTTCCGGCGCCTTTCCCAACGATCTGCCCTCTAGAAAGTTGACCGGCTATGAAATGTTGAAAGCTACTCAGCCGCGCGCTTGCGCCCGAGCGCCCTATTGATACGGTCCTTCATGATATTGCTGGGTCGAAACCCGATCACCCGGCGCGGCGCAATTGGCACGGTCTCGCCGGTCTTGGGGTTGCGGCCCACACGCTCACGCTTCTGCCGCACGTTGAAGGTGCCAAACGAGGAAATCTTCACCTGCTCACCCCGCTCAAGGCAGGCGGCGATTTCCTGTATGACATTCTCCACCATTTCGGCGGACTCATTGCGCGGCAGCCCCACTTCCCGGATCACGGCCTCGGTAAGATCCGCGCGCGTTATTGTCTTGACCTCTGGTGGCATGAGCCACGACCCCTCCCAATCGGGACCATTATTCAAATGGTAACGGAGTTTTTCAGGGCCGGTCAATTGCCTAGAGGTCAAAACGCTGAATGAAAACGGTTTTTTCGCGCATTCCTGGCAAGTAAAGCCGCGAACGGCTTACCAGCGCAGCAGCGCGGCGCCCCAGGTGAAGCCGCCGCCCATCGCTTCGAGCAGCACGAGATCGCCTTCCTTGATGCGTCCATCCTCCCAGGCGACGTTGAGCGCCAGCGGGATCGACGCGGCGGAGGTGTTGCCGTGCTTGTCGAGGGTGATGACGATCTTTTCCGGTTGCAGGCCGATCTTGTTGGCGGTGCTCGTCAAAATGCGCTGGTTGGCCTGGTGCGGAACAAACCAGTCGATGTCGGATGCGCCGAGCTTGTGGTCTTCCAGCGCTTCCTCGATCACCGCAGCGATCTTGTTGACGGCGAAGCGGAAAACCTCGCGGCCGTGCATGCGCAGATGCCCGACCGTCTGGGTCGAGCCGGGCCCGCCGTCGACATAGAGCATGTCCTTGTAGCGCCCATCTGAATGCAGGTATGCCCCGAGAACACCGCGGTCCATGTCGTCGCCCCGGCCGGGCTGCGCCTCCAGCACCACAGCGCCCGCGCCATCGCCGAACAGTACGCAGGTCCCGCGGTCTTCCCAGTCGAGGATGCGCGAAAAGGCCTCCGCGCCGATGACAAGCGCGCGCTTGAACTGACCGGCCTTGAGAAAATTGTCCGCCGTCGCGATGGCGTAGACAAAGCCGGAGCACACGGCCTGCAGGTCGAATGCCGCGCCGTGCTCGATACCCAGCCGCGCCTGAACGGCTGTCGCGGTGGCCGGGAACGTGTTGTCGGGTGTGGATGTGGCCAGCACGATCAGGTCGATGTCTTGTGCGGTGACGCCGGCGCGCTCAAGCGCTTGTTCGGCGGCGGCGACGGCCATGTCGGCGGTCAGTTCGCCCTCAGCCGCGATGTGGCGCTGCTTAATGCCGGTGCGCTCGGTAATCCACGCGTCGCTGGTGTCGATCATTCGCGCCAGATCGTCATTGGTCAGCACCCTCTCGGGAAGATAGGCCCCGCACCCCAGGATAACCGAGCGGACAGCTTTCACCTTATGTTGATCCTTGCTCGACCGTGTTGCGTTGGTACGCATCGCCAGGCATATCTGCGTGTGCTTCCGCGCCATCGTCGAGGGCGGCCTGGAACTTCGTCACGTCCCGGGCAATACTATCGCAAAGCTTGCTGCGCGCCATATCATACCCCAGATCCACCGCGCTTGCGAAGCCGACTGCGTCTGTCCCGCCGTGGCTCTTGATCACGATCCCGTTCAGCCCGAGAAATACGCCGCCATTGCTCTGGCGGGGATCCATCTTGTTGCGCAGCGCGTTGAACGCGCCTTGCGCGAGAAATGCGCCGATGCGCGACAGCAGCGAACGATTCACCGCAGCGCGAAAGTATGCCGCTATTTGTTTGGCAGTGCCTTCGGCCGTTTTCAAGGCGATGTTGCCGGTAAATCCCTCGGTAACCACAACATCGACAACGCCCTGGCCAACATCATCGCCCTCGACATAGCCGTAATAACGCACCGGCAGGGTCGAAGAGGCGAGCGCCGTGTTGGCCTTCTTGACCTCGTCCAGCCCCTTGATCTCTTCGACGCCGATGTTCAGCAGCGCCACCGAGGGAGTTTCGACATGGAACAGCACCCGCGCCATGGCTGCCCCCATCTCGGCGAAATCCACCAGCTGACGCGCGTTGGCGCCGACATTGGCGCCGACATCGAGCACGATGCACTCGCTCTCGACGGTCGGCCAGATCGCCGCGATCGCCGGCCGGTCAATGCCGGGCATGGTCTTGAGGCAGAATTTGGCCATCGCCATGAGCGCGCCGGTATTGCCGGCAGAGATGACGACATCGGCGTCGCCCTGCTTGACCGCTTCCAGCGCCAGCCAGATACTGCTTTTCCAGCGCCCCTGCTTCAGCGCCTGGCTGGGGCGCGCATCCATCGCCACCGCGACGTCGGTATGAATGATCTCGACCTTGCCGCTCAGTGCGGGTTGCGCCTCCACGAGCGGGGCGATTTGGTTTTCATCGCCGAACAGCAGAAACCGTGCATCCGGATGGCGCACGGCCGACAGGGCCGCGCCCGCCACGGAGACTTGGGGACCATGATCCCCGCCCATCGCGTCCACGGCTATCGTGATCGCATTCGTCATGGTTGCCGAACTCGGATCGCGCCCGCGTTAACGCCGCCAAACAGGCGCATTGACAGCCCCTCTCGCCCACCGAAGCGATCAGACCATAAACATTTCAGGCTTTGAGACAACTGAATTCTCGTGTCCGCGCGGCCGCGCTTACGTGCCACCGCGGTTGCGTGTCGGTAGATCCTTGAGCACGGCGAACGGACTTTCAGGGGTTGGAACGCTTTCGTGCCACTCCAACCCGGCATTGTCCTGGCGCGGGAAGGGGGGTAGCGCAACGATCAGGAGTTCTTCCAGCAAATGACCGGGATCAATGGTGCCGTCTTCGATGATCTCCGGTGTCTCTTCATCCGGCACGATCGTGACGCCGCCGTTGTCGCGGACATGGCGCTCCCACACTTCTGGCGGCCAGAACGCAAGGTCAATGCTCTCGCCCAGCGCGTGTTCAATCGGCTCCAGCGTGACGCCGCAGGTCTGCGTCGCGGCCGCGTGCCAGTGCCCGGTCAGGCGGAAACGTCCGCGTCCGGCGGGCGTGAGCGTGTAATCGAGCACAAGGTCATCCAGGGCGGCCAGATCGAGCGCTTCCGCGATCGCGGCGCGTTCGTCCGCGCTGGCCTCGATACGCCCTGGAAGTCCTTCAGCAGGGATGTCGTCGGTGGAAATCGCACGCGAAAGCGGTGGGGTGTGGTCGTTGTCGGGCATTTCGACCCCTCAGATGCCGGTTGCAAGGCGTTATCGAGGATATGCGCATGGTGCGCGCCGATTAAAGCCCTTGCGCATCAACCGGCGCGGCGGGCGCGGGCAACCTCGGGGAAATCCAGGTAGCCCTGCAACAGGTGCGTTAGCGGCGTTTCCCGGATGCTGTGAAGCGCGTCGACGATATAATCCGCCACGGCCTGGGCATTCACCTGAGTCGTCGGGTTGCCGGAGCGAAAGCTTTTCCAGACGGCCTCCGCCAACGCCTGAGGGTCCTCTTTTTCCGCGGCCTGCGCATAAATCAGGATCTGGCCGTAAAACAGACCGGCGATGCGGCGCACCTCCTTTGGCACCTGGTTTTCGCTCACGCCAAGATCGCGCACCATGCTGTCCATCTCGCGGATGAAGGCCTCCACCACCTCGCGGCCGAGCAGTTCGCCCTCCTTGCCGGCCAGGCGCAGGTTCTGCAACACCATGAACATGTGGATGACAAGCATATCGAAGCGACCGGACAGCGTATCTGGCACCCCGAATCGGAGATAAAAAGCGGGATTGCGCGACTGCGCCACAATTGCGTCGTATATCTTTTCTGCAGCTTCCTTGCGCGCCGCGCGTTCGCCAAACCAACGGAACATGATGCCTACGAAACTCCGCGTGTTGGTTTCTTGGTCTGTTGGCCACCCGCTTTCCGCCCGGTCCGGATGCGGGCTTGTGCAGCAGCGCTGATAGGACTGAGACGCCAGATCACCAAGGTGAACTCTTTATGCCAAATCCGTATCGACGCCAATCTGCAAGAGCGACGTCCCCAACACAAGGGGTGTTTGGGGCGCGAGCAAGGCGTTTGTTTCTCGCCGCCGCCTTGAGCGCCGGGCTGAGCGCGTGCGCGGCGCAGACGGCCCAGCACGGGGCGATCTTCACCCAGGCCGAAGTCCAGCAGATCCAGCAGGGCATGACCCAGGATCAGGTGGAGTTGACGCTCGGCTCGCCCAACGCGACCTCCACGGGCGGTGATGGCGTGTACTATTATATCTCGACCAAGACGAAGACGCCGGTGGGCTTCATGAAGCCGCAAGTCGTTGACCGGCGCGTGCTGGCCGTTTACTTCGACGAGTCGCGACAGGTGCAGCGCGTGGCGAATTATGGCCTCGAAGACGGCAAGGTGATCGACTTCATTACGCGCGAGACGCCGTCCTATGGCTCGGAAGACGGCTTGCTGAAAGAGCTGTTCCGCAATATCGGCACGGGCGTGACACCGCAAGTGGGCGGCTAAGCAAGCTCAGAGGGCGAGAATGGCGGAGAGCGTTCGCATCAGCCGGCTGGTGTTCGGGATTTACGGCGCGGTCGTGCTGGCCGGGATGGTGCTCGCCTGGTCCGCGCACATCTACTGGCTGGCGCTGCCGACGCTGGCGGGGCTGGACATGGTGCTCGTCGCGCTCACCGGCGTCGGGCTGGTGACGTGGCTGGTGCGCGCGGCGCGCGCGGGGCGCTGACGGCGATGCGGCTGGCGGGCAGGAAGGCGCTGATTACAGGCGCGAGCCGGGGCATCGGCGCGGCCATGGCCCGGCGCTTTGCCGCCGAGGGCGCGGACGTCGTCATCACCTGGTTCAGTTCAGCGGAGGCGGCCGAGCAGGTCGTCGCGGACATCCGCGCGCAGGGCGTGATCGGTGAGGCGATCTGGGCGGATGCGGGCGATGCGGCGGCGCTGCGCGAAGCGGTGGCACAGGCGCGCGAGCGGCTTGGCGGGCTGAACGTGCTGGTCAACAATGCCGGCATCTTCGACGGCCAGCCGCTGCCCGAGACCACCGAGGC